>JBAZHO010000047.1:0-9619 GCA_041652375.1 Opitutales bacterium
TGCGGACGCCTCGGAGAGGCGTCCCTACCCTAAGATACAGCATATCAATGCAATAACCTTTTCAAAGGTAGGGACGGCTCTCCGAGCCGTCCGCGAGATACGCGTTCGTCACGCAGCTTCAAATTGGCGGACTTTTGAAAAACGCTATATATGAGTCATACGCGCCTCGAGTCCCTGTTTCCCTCTTGAACAAGTCTCTGTAAGCCTGATGGAAGACCAATCCGATCTGAACGCCCGGCAAGATAGCGGGACATCAACACAAGCCCCATCGTGCTCCGAAACCGGGGGCTGCGCGTTCGCGCGGTTTCTGCGCGTGTTAGCGCGCCGTCCTCTGCTGACGGCGTATCTGCTGGGACTTCTCTTTACATGTGTTCTTGGGTTCATGGAGGTGCGCCGCGTGCAAGTCTGGCGCTCCGTCCTTGTGCCGCTGGCGCCGGACTCTCCCATCACGTTGGATCGGCGGGAGGTCATCCCTGACCCCGACGGCATGCGCTGGGTGATATACGCGCAGAAGGCGTGGGAAAAGGGCGCTCTGCGCCTTGATCACTGGACTTTCGAAGATAACTACCCGGACGGGCGTTACGTAGGCTGGAGCAGCCCGCCGATGTGGTGGCTGGAATCCCTCGCATACGTCGATCATCTGTTCACCGGACGGTCCATGCCGATTTGCATAGCCGAGGTCGCTCCACACTCCAACACCGTGCTCTGGGTTTTGGCTGCGGCGACGCTGGGCGCTCTGTGCGTTCTGGCATACGGGCGGGGTGGGGCGATCATTCTGCCCGTGCTCTTCAGCGTCTTTTTCAACACCAAATACGGCATCTTCAGCCCCGACCATCACCTCTGGGTACTCCTCTGCGGTCTTGGAACACTCGTCTGCCTCTCCGCGCCATTCCTGCGCGACGACGACACGCGACGGCAAAAACTCTGGTTCATCGCGGCGGCCTTCTTCACGGCATTCGGCCTCTGGATCAGCGCCCCGTCGATTGCGCTGGTACTGATAGGCATTTTCGCCGGCTTCCTTTTCGTCCCGCAGGAGGCCGTCCGCAAGGTGGATTCGTCCAACTGGCGGCTGTTCGGGACTCTGGCCGCCGCCTTGACGCTCGTTGCCTGCTGGTGGGAATTCCGTCCGGACATCACCCTGAACGTGGAGACCAACAACCCAGTTTACGCGGTGGGCGTGCTCGTGGCGGGGATCTGGTTCTGGCAGGCGCACAATTTCACCGCGTCCGGGCGCAGCCGGGATTCCATCGAGCCTCGGCCCCTTGTTTACAGCGCGCTGGGCATGCTTCTGGCCGCGCTGCCCATTCTATACTACCTGCCTTACTGCTTCAGTCAGGCGGACCCGTTTTTCTCGCGGTGGGAGTCCCAGATTTCCGAGGAGCAAGCCGTGGATATACGAGGTTTTATGCTGGACAACGCCTTACTGTCCGTCGCGTTGACCGCCGGATATTTTGGTCTGGCGTCCCGCAAGCCTCGCATTAGCTCCGGCGTCCGCGCTGTCCTCGCCATGACGGCAGGACTGATTCTTACATATGGATATTTCGCCATATCGAGGAACCGCTTCAGCGACATTTTCATTGTCGGTCTCGTCGTCACGCTCGCGCTAGCCATGCCCCGGAACAAGGGCGACAGGTCCGGCTGGCTGGCTGCGGCGTTTGTGGCCCTTATCTGCTTCGGGGCTGTGCACGGAAGTGCCAACGCCACGCATCGTGCCGAAATTTTCGGGGCCAAACAGACAAGTATTTCATACGGTCTGTCAATGCGAGAAACAAGCGATGTCATCCTCAGACTGGACCCGTCCGCACAATCCACGGTAATGGCCCCATCCTATGAGGCGAACAGCATCAACTACTTCACGCGCATGCCGGTTTATGGCACAGCTTATTGGGAAAATAGCGAGGGCTTGAAAACTACGTGTCGTATATTTTTCTTCGAGCGCCCCAGCGATCTAGACAATTGGAACCAAGTCCGCGACATGCTCGTGGCGAAAGGGGTGCGCTTGATTTTCATCCCCAAGGACTTCAGTTATCAGAGCAGCTACATGATATACGGCAATGACAGAATAGAAGATCCGCAATTCTGTTTCGCCTACTACCTGATTCAAACCGACAAGGACAAGCTCGTCCCTTGGCTGAAGTTGGAACGCGACGAGAAGAGTTACCGCATATTTTCGTTCAATAATTCCGCCCCGGATGCTTCGGCAGGGGAGGGCGAGGGAGATCGTTTGTCAAAATAGGGTAAAAGTCCCTGAAATATTTGCCTGAATTTGCCGATCATACAAGAAAGAGGTATTTTGTAGGGCGAACTGGAAACGGGTCGAAATCAATCAATTTTGGAAAACGCAAGGCATACATCAAAAATACGAATTAGGGTATTGACTCCATGCGGGCGGGGTGATTCCATTCATCGAGTATTTACCGGGATGCCTTTCCATACCCCCACGCATCAAATCCCGCAAGTTTCCTCCTCCCAATAACTTATGAACGCGGCTCCGAAGCGTCGCCAGTATCGGAAAAGTCCGTTGTGGCCGTGAATGCCCGTCGGGACTTAAGGCCGTACGCATTTTCCCGGCCAGACCACGAATGCAGCGCCGAACAAGCAGTTTCAATTTCCCCCCCAATAACAAGTCAGAGAATCACAACATGAAACAAGCAAATCGCAAGAAAGGCTTCAGCCTTATCGAACTTATCGTCGTGATCGCGGTTATCGCCGCAATCGCTGCAGTTATCGTCCCCAGCGTTTCCAACTTCAACACAGAGGCCAAGCGCACGTCAGACCGTCGCAACGTCCAGCTCTGGAATCAGACCTATCTTGAGGCCCGTGCTGCAGGCGCTACCGTTCCGACCTCTCTTACCAGCACTACTGTTGCACCAGTTATTGCTACGAGCATCAACGTTGGCGATACTTCGGTCTCGTTCAACGCGCCGACTTTCAGCACCAGCGTAGGCACGATGGTATTTGCGAACGATACGGGCATCGTATATACGAACAATATGTGATTGTTTGTTCGCTGCGATCTGATCAACAGATGTTGAAGTGTCATCCAAGAGAGACAGTGCCTTCTCGCTTATTGAGCTTATTGTAGTTGTGGCGGTGATGGCCGTGATGGCGACCGTCATAATTACGATGGTATACGATCTTGTGGGCACAGGGCGCACATCCACGGAGAAACGCAATATTCAACTCTGGAACCAGTCGTATGTGGATGCATTCGCGGCAGGTGCTACTGACATTACATCAGCAAATGATTGGGGCACCGCTTCCAGCAGGTTGGCGGCGGGGGTGACGGCTGATCTTGGAAACAGCAACGTCACCTTCGCCTGCCTGCCGCCGGTCTTCATCAACAGTGGAAATCCGACATTCGAACGCGGGCGCGGAATAACAGCCGCCCCATAGGTTACTTATTTAAAACATCCCGCCAAAGCCGATTATCAAATACATGAAACTTCGCCGGAACAGGGCTTTCTCGCTCATAGAGCTTATCGTCGTGATCGCCGTCATGGCCATCATTGCGGCCACGATTATTCCGAGCATATCCGGCACCCGCGACGCAGCCACGGAGCAGCGTGCCATCGCCGCCGCCGAGGCGCTGAACCTTGCGCAGACGCGCTATCGGCTGGAGAACGGCACTGGGCACTGGGACGACAACGGCGGCATCGATGCCGCCAGATACGCGCTGGTGCAGCCCTATTTGGAATACGGCGAGGCCTATGCTGCCTTCACGACCAGATACGCTCCCTACACATTCACGTTTCAGCCTTTGGTTTCCGGTCACATGCAGAAGGTGGCCCTTGCCAAATCAGGCACGCCGGTTCCTTACTGAGCGCGGTATTGCAGAGTTCACTTTTCCCCACGGGCGTTTCGTTCCGGCGATTCACCCGTTTCCTGTTTAGGATGGATGCTTTCAACCTGTCGCCCTTCCGGTCAGTCGAAGGAGGGTGTGACGCAATACGTTCTTTACCTATTGTTTACACGTCGGGCGCTCCGGTGTTTGCCGCGGGCGGCATGGCGGCGTAGGCAAAGATTTCACCAGTTTTTTGCGACTTGCCCGAGCCTCCCGTGAGCGGGCAGGCGGAACATGCCGATGCGCAACCCAATTCGATTCCTTGACCCGCGTCTCAGCCACAGATCAGGCCTCCAAAAAAGGGGCAGGGGGTTTACGCTTATCGAGTTGCTTCTGTCCACCGTGCTTGGCGCGATGGTCATGGGCTCCGTGGTGTTCCTTTTCGCCAACATGGCGGGTAGTTTCGACGAGCGTGAAACGGGCACGAACTTCGCGTGGGCCGACAACGGCGGGTTGGTCCACAGGATCACCATCGCCCCGTCCTACAGTCAGCTTCCCAACGCCATCCAGCTTCAGAATGTTCTGATGGAGGCCATGCAGTCCGACGGTGTCAACCCTTCGGCGTCCTGCGTTTATGTTCTCGGCGGTACGAACGAGCAGGGTCCCGGTTCCGACGCCTTGACGCTTCCCAACGCCGCCGCCGCCCCGCCCGTCGTTCTGGGCAACTGGTTTTCAGACGCGAATCCGTCGCTTTTCACTTCCGCATCGCAGTTCAAGGCCGGGCTGACCGCCTCCGTGGCGATGACCCCAATCGTCAGCCCCGAGGATTTCTCCATTTTCGTCATCAAGGGCGTTTCGAATGTGGATTTGGTCATCCATTGCCGCCGCACTGACGTCGGCGTTGGTGCCGCCGCCATGGCCACCTACACGGTCAGATGCTATATTAACGGTGCACTCAACCCGGATCTGAGTTACGCGTTCTCCATTTCCGCGGCGGACGCCGACGCGGCCACAGTCCGGCCCGGAGCCGTTCACTACTGGCTGCGCCAAGACAATGACTGGAGCCTCAACGACGACCTCGGCGCGCAGGTTGTGTTCCCGGACCCGACAGCCGTTCCCTATCAGGTGGCAAGCGGGGATGTAGCCAGAGCTTTTTCGCGTTTCGTCCTTTTCCTGCCCACCAAGCCCTGATCCATGCCATCGCACAAAAAAGTTTTCGCACTTCGTTCACGCACGGGCGGCGTAGCCATCATGGCGCTGATTCTGTCCGTGGTGATGCTCATTATCTTTCAGGCCTACACCACTAACGTGATGTCAGACATGGGCGCGGGAAACTCGCTCGACAGATACACCCAGTATCAGGGCGAGCGCGTGGCCATCGAGCGTCTTGTCAAAGAGGCCTTGATGGAATTCTACGAGCAGCCGCGCATGGGGCAGGCCGTCGCCAGCGTGCAGACGCTGCTGGACGGTTTCCTCAACGACATGTCGGCAGCGAGCGGAATCAATTACGTTGCCGCCGTGCCCGCCAACCTGCCGTCCAACGGCACTACCTTCTGGAACGCGCTCGACCCGTCCGGCACGACGCCCATCGGCGGAGCCTTCCACCTTTTTCAGGTTGATGTTTCCGCATTTCCGCCAATCGCCAAGAGGCGGGTTGCCCAATACATGCCCGATCCGGCGCACGCCTTGTCAGTCGCTGGTGCGACCGTCGCCGATGACACGTTTGAATTCATCATCAACAGGACCGGCGACGGCAACACGGTGCGTTTCAACGTGTACGTGCGCATGTTTCAGGTCCCCGCGACGGACTTCAACGTGATATCCTACGCGATCGCGGATGACGCGGCCCACATCCCGAACACCCCTCCGGCGCTCAACGCAGGCGTGATTACCGACATAGCGACTGGAACCATTCACGCCCTGTGCATGAGCAAGATGGGCGGCGTCAACGCCATCAACAGCACGTTGGACTTTCCGTATTCATACCGCGAACTGTTCAGCGCCGCCAGCATGCTCTGGGAGTGGACTTTGTACCACGATACCTACATCAGGCAGTATTTCCCGAGCGTGAGCGGCATATACGGCGCTTATTCAATTCTCGATCTGGGCGCGATAAACATGCCCGTCGCCGTGGACGGCATCAGTTGCCTTGCAGTGACCCACGTGGACGGCGGCGGCAACGTGATAGTGGACAGCGGCGTATGGACGATAGACCTCGACGCAGTGCCAGACATTTTCGTGTTTACCGACCCTGCGCAGGAAGCGAGCGTCAGCCCGGAGCTCAAGACGATACGACGCATCTACATACAGCTTGCAACCACGCTCCCGGCCCCGCCCAGCACACTGGTTATCAGGGATAACAACCCCGTGGAGGCCACGTCCATCAACAAGAGGCCCATCGTCATCTGGATCAACGGATGGGACCGCGGAGACATGGCGGTACCCCCCGCCAACTATTCCGTGCGTCTCCAAGGAAATCTTACCAACCAGCCGGTGCTCATATTTGCCAGCGGCGTAAACATCGTCACCGACGCGGGCACTTCGATGAATGGCGTGATAATTCTGGATGACAAGCTGGCCGATCTGGCCCCTGTGGCGGGCGCGACGTTCACGCTCAACGGTCTGCTTGCTTGGAACGGAGCCTCGGCCACCGTCGATTCCAGCAACATCGTCGTCAACCCTTACCAGACAAGTGTCACGTACCCTGTTAATCCTTTCCGCAGTGTTGCACCGCGCTTTCTGCTTGTGGACGCACAAAGTAGGGCAACCATCAATCCCAATCCATAACCGGCCATGAAGCGCTTCACAAAAAGTTCCATATTTCGTCGTTTCGTTCGCGGCTTCACCCTCGTGGAGGTCATCCTCGGTTCGATGATCATGGCTGGCTTTGTCGGCGGCACTGTGTTCATCGCCGGGCAGATCGGCGAGGCGCGCATCGGCAGCCTAGGGCAGGGCGACCGCAACGCATGGGCAAACGTGCAGACCCAGCTTGCCGCCGAAGGCATAGACGCCACCTTTACGAACGCCCAGATATGGAATGGCAAGGGCTTTGACAACATTGACGGCGGTCTTGCCGTTGCAAGCAACAGCAACAACCTGCCCAACGTCTTGTACGGGGAAGGTCTCGTGGTGCGTCCGTTCAGGATTGACCTTACGGCCATCGATGAGCGCTCTAACCGCAACACCGTGGGCTTCATCCTTATGGATCGCACGACGGCTGGCGGGGCTTCCGTCATGGATAAGCCGAGCTTCGACCCGGACAACGTTGCGGTCGAATTCCAGATTCTTGTGTACGACAAGAACACGGACACTTACTCCCTTGCCGATCCTTCCAATTTCGACGCGTGGAACGACATCAACTGGGCCGATCCGAACAGCCCGAAAATTTACCTGCTCGCGCACGGCAGAAACAATCCGCTCGATGCCGTCCACATCTCCACAAACGGTCTGCCCGCCACCCTCGGCAGCGCGACCCTCGGCACTCTTGGTGCCCTGCCGGCGGCGGCGCATCCGACACTGCCCACAGATTGGACCGGGCCGATTATCGGAGGCGCGATCGATCCGACGACCCTGTTCACGGGCAATCAGCTCAACGTCAGCTACATCGGCACGAGCGGTGCAGTGACCGGTCTTACCAAGTCATTCCAGATCAACGTGACCAAGATCGATCCCGTTCTGGACATGCACATCGTGAACGAAAACGGATCTGAGAGGGGTTCCACGAGCGTCACTCTGGCGGACGTGCTCCCCAGCGTCATGACCGTGAGTCACGATCAGCGCGTGCAGATGAACACCGGGCGTCTGGTGGTGGATTTCTACGGCGACGAGGCCATGACCGAACCCTTTCCGGCGGTCCTGAACGGCTTTATCAGCATCACCAACACAGTTGGCTCCTTCCCGACGGCCCCGGCGTACGTCGCAGGCACGGCGTCGGCGGGCTTCACCATCCCCATCCAGCCGGATGCCTACGGCAGCGAGGTTACCCGCACGTGGACGGTCCAAGTGACCTCCATCAGCCCCTTCGTCAACAGCGTGACAAGGGCAAGCTCCCTTACGCCGATTCCGACATATCTGCCCGACATCATGTCGTCGCCGTTCGCGATCCCATCCTTTGCGTTCAGCGATCCTTACATCCTTGTTACCTTGGCTCCGGTCGTGCCCATCGACCTTCCGGGCATCACGGAGGGAAGCCTTTACGACATCCGCTACACCATCGACGGCAGCGTGGCGTCGCAGACCTCACAACAGTATAACGTGCCCATAGAACTAGGCCGTTCGCTCACCTACCTTACCAGCGCCACCGTCCGTGCCAAGGCGTTCAACCGCCTCTCATCGCTGGGCGACGTGTTCCTGAAGGACAGGAACAATCCACTGCTTGCGCTCTACACCAAGCAGCCTGAAAACGGCACGGGAGACTTCTGGAATTACGGCTCCTACGGCCCGGAGGGCGACGCGAGGACGGACAATCCAACGTATCAGAAGTGGAACGTGGCCAGCAGCTGGCTTGGCAACGAAGTGCCCAACGGAAAGAAGGACGGCAAGGACCGCAACGTGTTCTTCGCCTCCGTCCGCCCTGACAACGGGCAGGTGCAGGTCAACGGCAGCTATACGATTGGTGGTTTGTTCTTCACCAACTGGGACAGGATTTTCACCCTCACCAAGCCCAACTCCGGCGCGTCAACTATCAACTTCTTGCGCGACTTGGAGGACAACACGGAACTTACCGTAGTTGATGGTTCAGGCCATGTCGTCAACGCGGGCCTGTTCATCAACCAGCCGATAGTGGTGAACGCCATTGCGGCTGCCAGCCTGATCAACATCAACGAGGTCACCAAGAACGCGGCTTCCAGCCACGGCGTTTATAAGCAGGGCGATGGCACGCTGGTGCTCAATTCCACAAGTGCCATAAGCAACCCAAGCGACAATACGGCCCGCCTCGCGCATCAGATTCGCTATGTGGTTGAGAAGGGGTCGCTTCAGCTCGGAGCAGATAACTCCGTGAGCAGATTGCCCGACGATGCTTTGCAGGCGGGCGTGGTTCTGGACGGCGGCATGTTCGACATGAACGGTTTCGACCAGAACTTCGATCAGGGAACCCTCACGGTCACCAACCCGGCCTCGCTCCGCTTCGGCGGCGGTTCGGTTCTTTCTGCTGACAACGTGAATATCAACACCAGAAGCAGCCTCAGAGTGTTCGATTATCATTACCCTGTCACTACGGATCGCTTCTACGCGAAATATCCCGGTCTGGCCACGCTGCGCAGGATCACATACCCGCAGCTTAACGCCTACTTCGGCGTGGAGGCGAACGTGGTCATCTACGGGCGCTGGATCGGCACAAGCACCACGACGATGGGCGAGATCATTCCCCGCCGTCCGCCCACGGCCACGGGCTTCGCCTATCTGACGGTCACGAAGAGCTCGCGCATCTTTTTCGATGGAGCGAACAAGCTGAGCGTTCAGGACATCGACGTTTACGAAGGCAATATCCTTGAAATCCGCAAATGGGGTCCCGGAGACGTACTTACTGTGGAACTGGATGATCCGAGAGACCCGGACAATATCTTCACCGTGAACGAATGCCTAGACCGCATCATGTTCTACGATGACGCAGGCAATCTTCTTAACTATCGCATGAGCCACGGAACTCGCATCGCTACCCCGGTGGTGTTGAGGCCGATCACGGTATTTAGAGACCGCGACAACAAGGAATGGCACATCTGCACGGTCACGCCCAACTAATGGCCACCAAGGACGAAACCACCATGAAGCGCACATCAGCACATTTCGACTTTGCACGGCTGGCGGGGCTTGGAGCACTTGCCCTAGGTCTTG
>JBAZHO010000048.1:0-9604 GCA_041652375.1 Opitutales bacterium
GACGTGGCCATTGCGTTGGCGCCGGGCTGAAGGAATATGCCGATGTTGGCCGCTGGCATGCCGTTCAAAGTGCCTGAAACGCCGTAGTTCTGCGTGCCCAGCTCGATGCGGGCCACGTCCGATAGCTTCAGGACGCTGCCCGTGGAATCGCTTTTCAGGATTATTTCGCCAAACTCCTTGGGCGTTATCAGACGCCCCTGCGTCGTGATGGAGTATGTGAAGGCGTTGCTCTCGCCGTCGGACGGCTCCGCGCCGATGCTGCCCGCCGCGAACTGGGAATTCTGCTCGTTGATGGCACTGGCGACATCGACGCTGGTCAGCCCGTACATGGCCAGCTTGTCCGGGTTAATCCATACGCGCATCGAGTAATTGAACCTGCCGAATAGCTGTGCCTCGCCCACGCCGTCGGTGCGCTTGAGTTCGTCGATGATGTTGAGCAACGCGTAGTTGTTCAGGAAGGCCGAGTCGTACTGCCCGCCGGGCGAATACAAGGTCCCAATGCCCATGATCGTCGAAGACCTCTTGGTCACGGTGACGCCGAGGGTTCGCACGGACTGCGGCAACTGCGACAGAGCCGTCTGAACGCGGTTGCTGACGTTGATCGTGTTCTGGTCAGGGTCCGTGCCCACGGCGAAGGCGATGCTGAGCATCAGGGATCCTGCGTCGGAGGCCGACGAGGTCATATACAACATGCCGTCCACACCGTTGATGGCCTGCTCCAGAGGAGAGGCCACGGTGGTCGCAATGACTTCCGCCGTGGCTCCGGGATAACTCGCCGAAACCATGACTTCCGGCGGCAGAATCTCAGGATACTGCGCCACCGGCAGAGACATCATCGAAATAAGCCCGAAGAGGACTATTACGATGGATAAAACCGACGCAAAAACCGGTCGGTCGATAAAGATTTTGGAAAACATTTTCTCCTGCCTTTGAAAAGTTGGTTACTTGCCTGCGGAAGCGCCCCCGGCGGCATCCTTGTCGTTGGCCCCGGCGGCATCTTTGCCTTTGACCTTGGCGACGACGGTCATGCCGGGGCGAAGACGAATAAGAGAGGTGAAAATGACGCGGTCTCCGTCCTTGAGGCCTTCGGTGACAAGCTGTCCCGAGTCCAGAACCGGCCCCAACGTGATCGGAGTGACTTTCACGGCGCTATCCGGCCCGACGGTATAGACGACAGGACCGTGAGCGGTCATCAGGACGGCTCCCTCGGGAATCACCGCGCAGGGGGCAAGCTTCATGTCCTTGAACGCGACGCGGGCGAACTGCCCCGGAAGAAGCATGCCGTCGGGATTTGCGAATTCCGCCCTCATGCGGACGGACCCCGTCAGGGGATCGATTCCCGTCTCGGAAAAGTTGACCTTGCCGGGAAGCCCGTACTCGGAACCCCTGCGCGTGAAAAGAGCCAGCGACGCGGACCCTTCCTTGTGGACGGAGCCTTTGGCAAAAAGCTGCTGATAGGCGGGATCGCCTTCCGGCAGGGAGAACATGACGAAAACCGGGTCGATCTGCGTTACCGTGGTGAGGATGTCGGCGGAAGACACGAGGCTGCCCTCGGTGAACACTTCCATGCTCGTCACGCCGCTTATCGGCGCGGTCACACTGGTGTAGGCGAGATTCAGCTCCGCCTGACGCAGCGTGACATCGGCGGACATGCGCCCCGCCTTGGACAGATCCAAGGCCGAAACGGCGTCGTCGCGCTGCTTCTCGCTCACCGCGCTGCCCTCGAAGAGCTTGTTCACGCGCTTCAGGTCCCTGTCTGCCTGATCTTCCTGCGCCTTGGCGCGGGCCAGATCGGCACGGGCCTTCTCAACGGCCAGCTCGAAGGGAACGGGGTCGATCTTGAACAGAGTGTCGCCCTGCTTCACGAATGTACCCTCCACGTAGGGCCGCTTCACGATCATGCCGGACACCCGAGGCCGCACCTGCGAGACGCGCATGCCCTCCAGACGCCCCGGATAGGTCTGGTCCCAATTCAAGGGCGTCAAAGCCACCGTGACCACCTCGACTTCCGGTGCCTGCTGCGCACCCGCCGGGGCGACTGCCTGTGCCGGAGCCTTTGAACATCCCGAAAGTCCCAGCATTACTGCGGCCAGAACGACTATTCCTGCTTTTGTGGTAATTTTCATAGATACATTCATGTATGTATTGACGAAGAGATGAAGAGGGTCAGATTAAAGGTCAAGCAGCTTTGCAAAATAAGCTAACAGACGGTCTTTAAAAGTTATAAAAGGTAAAAACAAGTTTCGTATGGCAAGACGCTCAAAAGACGAGGCGGAAGAAACGCGTGAAAACATTATCGACGCAGCCATAACCTTGTTTCTGCGCGACGGCGTGTCAAAGACCACGCTTGAAAAGATTGCGACCGAGGCCGGATATACAAGAGGAGCAGTTTACCACCATTTTGAGAATAAAGCCACGCTGCTGCGCGAGCTGATGATGATGATCAAGCCGCCGGCGGAACAGATGTTCTGCGAGGTAAGCGGCTCCGAGGTGAAGGACCCCCTGCGCGCGATGCGCGACAGTGTCGAGTTTACCTTCGCCCACATCATGGACGACAAGCGCAGGTGCGACATTCACGCCATTTTCCTGCACAACTGCGAGTTCGTGGAGAAGATGAACCCGATCGTCGAATCCGAATGTCACTTCGCGGGCATCATTCACAAACTGATCTGCGCGCGGATGGAAAAAGCCCAGAAGATGGGATTGATGCGCAACGACATCGAGGCGGGCGACGCAGCCGTGGCGCTGCACTGCTTCGGGCACGGGCTGATATCCATGATGCTTCGCAACCGCATGAAAGACATGGCGTGGCCGACGGGTAACGTCAGCACCGCGCTGGACATATTTTTCAAGGGCCTGCGCCCCGAAGCCGCTGACGCCCCCGACGCCGCGAAGCCGGAAAAGCAGTGAAAAACGTTCCCGATGGTGCATACTGAAGGGGCATGCTCTTCGATGCGCACAACCACATTCAGGACGAACGCCTTGGCAAACAACTTGGCGAAGTTCTGCACCGCGCTTCGCTGGCCGACGTCACCCGCATGGCAGCCTGCGCCAGCGGCCTAGGGAACGAATGGGCGCGGCTGCAGAAGATCGGCGAGGAACATGCCGGATGCGTGTTCGCAAGCTTCGGCCTGCACCCTTGGCATGTAGATACCGCGCCGATCGGCTGGAAACGCGACCTTGAACACCGGCTCGCCGCCCTGCCCTCCGGCATGGGCGAGATAGGGCTGGACAAGGCGGCCCGCGCCACAGCCCCGATCGAGGACCAGATCAAAGCCTTCCGCTGGCAGCTAGACCTCGCGCTGGAGCGCGGGCTACCGGTCTCGATCCACTGCGTGAAAGCATGGGGTCTTGTGCTGGAGCAGCTTCGCGCCCGCCCCGGCCTGCGCTTCATGCTGCACGCCTACGGAGGCACGCCGGAACTGGCCCGCGAGCTGACCGCGCTGGGCGCATACCTGTCCTTCGGCTCCGCCCTGACCGACCCGCGCCGCAGCGGCGTAGCGCAGGCCCTGCAAGCCGTGGCAAAGGACAGGCTGCTGCTTGAGACGGACGCCCCGGACGGCTTCAGGACGGCGGCGGACGCAAAGCAGGAGCCTGAAAGCGCGCCAGCGGAACCCGCGATGCTGACGCGCGTGCGCGACGCGGCGGCAAAACTGCTCGACGAGCCGCCGGAAGAAATCGGAAAACGCAGCAGCGAAAACGCCCTGCGCTTCTTCGGACGATAGGGAGCGTTTGAAAATAGACGGACCGAGCGGGCGGGATGGATTTCCGAGATAAAAATCAGAACATGAGACGAGGTGAATCAGGATTCTTCGAGCCGAATGGGCTGGTTTTTAGCCGAAAAGATGCCCGCTACGCGACGGGAGTTCTATAGCGGTTGCCAAAAGTCGGCCAATTTGAAGCCGCAGGACGAACGTGTGCCTCGCGGACGGCTCGGAGAGCCGTCCCTACCCCTAAGACGTTGATGCACAATATGTTGGTAGGGACGCCTCTCCGAGGCGTCCGCGGCGTGTGCATACGTCGGTTGTCCCGTTTCCTTGCCAGATTAGGTTTCTATTTTGGGAAACTTTTGGCAATCGCTATATATTCAAACGCCCCCTAGCGCGGCGGCTCAGACTGAACCCAGCTTCGCGCGGACCTCATCGAGCGACAGGCCCCGCACCCGCAGCAGCTTCTCGCGCGAGCTCATCCCCTGCTCCACCTCCACGGCCCGCTTGGGCAGGCCCAGCGCCTTCGCAAGCAGCTCCTCCACGGCCTTGTTGGCGCGGCCCCCTTCGGGCGGCACGGCCACCTTGATCTTGAGCCTGCCGTCAGCCTGCCAGTCCGCAATCTGCGCCCGCGATGCGTTTGGCACCACGCGCAGGGGCAGAAGGCAACTGGAATCCTCCCCGCTCAAAGCCCTGTGTTTGGATAGCTGCCCAGCCAGCGGACCATCGGGCAGAGCGATTCAAGCTCCACCAGAGCCTCTTTGACGTCGGGATCGTCCATATGGCCGATGAAGTCTATATAGAAGAAGTAGTCCCATGCGCGCTGACGCGTCGGGCGGGACTCGATCTTGCAAAGGTTCAGGCCGCGCCTGCTGAAGCAGCCCAGCACGTTGAGGAGCTGGCCCGGCTTGTCGCGGATGGTGAAGACGATGCTCGTGCGGTCCCTGCCGTTGCCCAGCGGCGGGGAGGAATGCTTGCCGATGACGATGAAGCGCGTGACGTTCTCGCCCACGTCGGCGATGTTTTCCGCCACGATCGGCACGTTGTACATCTCCGCCGCGATGCGGCTGCCTATGGCCGCCGTGCCGGGATTGTCCCGCGCGTGAACGACGGCGGCGGCGGTGCTGTCGCAGGCGATCTGCTCGGCCTCCGGCAGCATCTTGGACAGCCAAATCCGGCACTGGCCAAGGGCGTTGTCCTTGGAAAAAACGGTCTTGATGTCCGAAAGCGGGGACAGGCTCACCAAGTAATGGTTGATCTCCAGATACACCTGCGCGGTGATCTGGAGGTCGCTCTCCACGAGGGTGTCCAGCGTGCCCAACACCGTGCCCTGCGTGGAATTTTCCACCGGAACCAGCCCGTAGTCCGCGTCGCCGCGCTTGACGGCGGCGAACACGTCCGGCACGACGCGACTCTTGGAGTAGTTGCAGCTTGAGCCGAACTGCTTCATGGCCGCCTGATGAGTGTACGTGCCCTCAGGCCCCAGATAGGCCACCGTCATCGGCTTCTCAAGGGCCACGGCGGCGGAAATCACCTCGCGGTAAATCCGTCGCAACGCCTTTTCCGGCAGCGGCCCTTTGCTGGACGCGGCCAGCTTGTCAAAAACCTCCTCCTCGCGGCTGGGGACGTATATCTCCTGCCCGAGGCCAAGCTTGATCTTGCCGATCTCGCAGGCGAGACGGACGCGCTCGTTGAGGCGCTCCACGATCTCGCGGTCAATGCTGTCGATATTGTCTCTGATGTCCTTGAGGCTGTCGTCCATCCGTATGAAATGCTGGCAGGTCATCAGCCCATTGGCAAGCACGGGCCGCTTCGGCAGAACGTCCCGCAAAGCGGGGCCGGGCAGCAAATTTTAACCATTTACAAAAGCCCGCCAAAGCAGGCAGACAAAAAGTCCATCCGCTGATTACACGGACTGGAAGAATTCCAGAATAGAATTTTTTATCCACCGATTACACAGATTCTCACAGATTATTAAGAAACTAAGAGTTCATTTTTTATTATCTGTGGTTGATTATCTTGTTTCGTGTAATCAGCGGGAACGAACACCATGCATTCCATCAGCTTTCGAATCGCCATCCTCGGGAAAGTGGCGGCCACGGCGGTTCTCGCATATATTTGCTCAAGCGCATGCGCGGCTTCGGAAATTTCGGATGCTTATCATATGAACACACTAATAGGCAGGGGGATCAACGTCGGGAACGCGCTCGAAGCGCCAACGGAAGGCGAATGGGGGGTGACGATTGAAGACAAATTCTTCACCATCATAGACGATGCGAGATTCGATTCCGTCCGTATCGCCGTCTGCTGGTCGGCCCACGCCGGGAGTCATTACCCATACAGCATCGATCCAGCTTTCTTCGAAAGGATAGACACCGTCCTCGATCAGGCCCTGAGCCGGGGCGGCGCCGTAATCCTGACGATGCACCACTACAACGAGCTTTACGACGACCCGTCCGCTCACATTGACCGCTTTCTGGCCATCTGGAAGCAGATTTCCGAAAGATACAAGGAGCGCCCGCTCAAACTGGTTTTTGAACCACTGAACGAACCGCACAACAACCTTGGCGCCCCGACGTGGAACAAGCTCATCAAGAGCGTGCTGGACGTGATCCGCGTCACCAACCCGGACAGGTTCCTAGTGTTCGGTCCCGTGAACTACAACGGAGTCAGGCAGCTCGAATCGCTCGAACTGCCCGAGGACGATCGCCACATCATCGCCATGTTTCACTATTACCTGCCGTACACGTTCACGCATCAAGGCGCTCACTGGGCGGCTGGTTCAAACGAATGGCTGGGCACGAAATGGACCGGAAGCGATGCCGAAAAGCAGGCCGTGAACGACGACTTCGACTATGCCAAAAACTGGGGTGAAGCGCACGACAGACCGATGATGATCGGCGAGTTCGGCGCGCACAGCAAGGCGGACATGGAGTCGCGCGCGCGCTGGACAAAATACGTGGCGGACTCCGCAATCGCCCACGGCTTCGGTTTCACCTACTGGGATTTCTGCGCGGAATACTTCGGCGCTTACGACCCGGGGAAAGAAGCATGGCACAAGGGGCTTCTGGGAGCGCTGAAGGCGCGGCATGAGATAGCCTAGGGTGCAGCCCTTTTAGGGCAAACCCTAGGTATGAAATACAAACAAAAGTTAACCCGGGGTTTGCTTCGCGCACCCCGGGCTATCTCATGTCGCGCCGTTGGCGCTATGGGGGAATGTCCAGATGTTGATCGAAACCACTATAGGAACTTCGTCACTCGGCCAGCCGCATATCGGTTGCGGCGATCCTGCGCCATGTTCGGGAAGCAATGACCGGGCATCGACAAAATAGCGGCAGCCCCCGGTTAAGGACTGCCGCAAATTTGTTTTGAACTTGCCGCGATTATCGACCTGCCTTGCGGCGGCGGTAAATCGCCAGACCCAGTGCGCCGAGGCCGCCGAACAGGGTGTACGTCGCCGGTTCCGGCACGGCGGCGGTTAACAGTGTGTAGCTGCCGTCGATGCTCACGGACAGAAGCGTGTCGTAGTTCGTCGCGTCAATTGCGGACCATGACGCGCCGACGTCTTGGGCGTAAAGCGTCGTTCCGTTGCTTGTCAGGTAAGCCGTCAGGGAATCCGCCGCGGTGTAATCGCCGTATATGCTCAAGGTGTTTCTGCTGGCAAGATAGATGTTGGCCGCGTTGTTCACAGCCGTGCTTTCAAATTGCAGCACGTTGCCCGTATTGCCGTCGATGCTGCCGATATAAACATCCGTGGCATCGAGCGTTCCCGCGATATTCAGCGTGTTGTTGTCGGAACCGGCGTTCCGCCCTATGTAAACGGCCATGCCGGAAGTGGTGACGCTTGCCGAATCACCGGAGGATAGGGTCACGGCATTGCCGGAAGTCGTGGAGCCGACGATCCAGTCCGTTTGCGAGACAAACGAGATGCCGCTTATCGTGCGCGAAGCGCTGCCAGCGTCGAGCGTCGTAAAGGAGCTGATTGTGCCGGTATATGCCTTGCCGGTGTTTGAGTTGGCGTAGCTGGCACCAATTACAAAATTGTCCCCGGAGAGGCTCACGGAATAGCCGAAAGCGTCGCCCGCCACGCCGTCGGAGGCTGTCAGCTTCACGTTTTGCTTCACCCAGACCCCGGCGCTGTCAAGGCCCATGTAGTAGTAGGCGGAGCCGCTGTCGCTTCCGTTGTCGTTATCGCCACGTGCGCCGACGAGGGCCGAGTCCCCGGAGAGGCTCACGGAAAGGCCGAAATAGTCCCCCGCCGATCCGTCGGAGGCTGTCAGCTTCACGTCTTGCGTCGCCGTGGCCCCAGCAAGGTCAAGGTCCTTATAGTAGTAGGCGGAGCCGCTGGTGAGTCCGTTGCTGTCATCGCCGTATGCGCCGATGAGGGCGTTGTCCCCGAAGAGGCTCACGGAAGTGCCGAAATAGTCGTCCGTATCGCGGTCGGAGGCTTTCAGCTTCACGTTTTGCGTCGCCGTGGCCCCAGCGCTGTCAAGGTCCTTGTAGTAGTAGGCAGCGCCGCTGTTGCTTCTGGTGTCGTCATCGCCGTATGCGCCGACAAGGGCCGAGTCCCCGGAGAGGCTCACGGAAAGGCCGAAATAGTCGTCCGCCACGCCGCCGCCCAAGGCTTTCAGCTTCACGTCTTGCGTCGCCGTGGCCCCGGCGCTGCCAAGGTCCTTGTAGTAGTAGGCGGAGCCGCTGTTGTTTATGGTGTCGTCATCGCCCCATGCGCCGACAAGGGCCGAGTCCCCGGAGAGGCTCACGGAAGCGCCGAATTTGTCCAACGGATCGCCGCCCAAGGCTGTCAGCGTCACGTTTTGCGTCGCCGTGGCCCCGGCGCTGTCAAGGTCCTTGAAGTAGTAGGCGGTGCCTCTGGAGTCAACGCTGCCGTATGCGCCGACGAGGGCCGAGTCTCCGAAGAGGCTCACGGAAGAGCCGAAATAGTCGCCAATCGCGCCGCCCAAGGCTGTCAGCTTCACGTTTTCCGTCGCCGTGGCCCCGGCGCTGTCAAGGCCCTTGAAGTAGTAGGCGGAGCCGCTGTAGTCTCCGCTGTCGTCATCGCCCACTGCGCCGACGATGGCCGAGTCCCCGGAGAGGCTCACGGAATAGCTGAACTCGTCGTCCGCCGCGCCGTCGGAGGCGGTAATTACCGAGGCTTTAATTTGCGTCACAGCAACGCATTGAGCAAAAATCAGCACTACGGTGCATGCGGCAAGGCTTGGGCCTCGTGCATGGGATGAGCGATGAGCGAGTAGTTTCTTCGATTTCATAACCGTTTCCTACTTGTTAATCAGTGTTGATGAGTGATTACATGCCAAAGAGATACGCGCAAAATCATCAGACAATGAGACTCATGATTCGCGCAACGCGGCAAAATCTCCGGGATTAATTAGTACTAGTCAAGGGTGATAATAAACTAACTGCATTTGCACATCGAGACATCGCCGCCACATGTTTTTCATGCTTGAGCCTTCGTCCCGACGGGCCAAGAATACCCCACTTTCGTCATGAAAGAACTGACACCACTTGAGGAACTTCGCCACTCGGCCAGTCATATACTGGCCGCAGCGATTCTGCGCATTTACCCGGAAGCAAAACTCGACATCGGTCCCCCGACCGAGAACGGGTTTTACTACGATATCGACCTCGAAAAGAAGCTGACGACCGAGGACCTCGAAAAGATCGAGGCCGAGATGGTCAGGATCGTGAAGGAAAACCAGAAGTTCGTGCGCAGCGAGGTCTCCCGCGCCGAGGCGGTGGAGATCATCAAACAAAGCGGGCAGGAACTTTACAAGCTGGGCCGCCTCGCGGACGTGCCCGAGGGCGCGCCTATCTCTTTCTACAAGAACGGCGACTTCATCGACCTTTGCGCCGGGCCGCACGTGAACTACTCTTCCAAG
>JBAZHO010000049.1:0-9559 GCA_041652375.1 Opitutales bacterium
CGGGCGCATCACCCCGGACGACGCCCTCAAGCAGGCGGCCTCCATCCTGAAGCATCACTTGGACGTGTTCGACAACGTGTCCGAGCAGAGCGTGGAGTTCGACTCCGAGCAGGCAGAGGTGTCCGAGGAGCAGAACAAGCTCCGCAAGCTGCTCAACATGAGCGTCAACGAGATCGAGCTGTCCGTCCGCGCGGCGAACTGCCTGAACAACGCCAACATTACAACTGTGGGCGAGCTGGCGATGAAGACGGAGCAGGAAATGCTCAAATACCGCAACTTCGGCAAGAAGTCCCTGAACGAAATCAAGTCCAAGCTCGAACAGCTTGGCCTGTCCCTTGGCATGAAGCTGGACGACCGTCTTCTGGACGTCCACAGCGACATATAGGCCGGCGGCGCAAGAGTACAACAACATATTTCGGCGGGGCCTGTGCCCTGTCATAACACACACTTTTACACATGAGGCATTTAAAGCACCGTTCCCAGCTTGGTCGCACCAAGGAGCACCGCGCCGCACTGATCGCAAACCTTTCCGCCGCGCTGCTCACGCATGGTCGCATCAAGACCACCCTTGCCAAGGCCAAGGCCCTGCGCCCCTTCGTGGAGCAGATCATCACTCTGGCCGTGCATGCCAGCAAGACCACCGACGTGGCCGCTTCCCTGCACCTGCGCCGTCAGGCCATTGCCAAGATCCGCGACAAGGACGCCGTGGCGATCCTGTTCAAGGATCGCGTCGAAGAGTTCAAGAGCCGCCCCGGCGGTTACACCCGCATTTACAAGATCGGCCCCCGCATTGGCGACGGCGCCGAAATGGCCCTTATCGAACTGATTCCCGCAGCCGACACCGGTTACGCCAAGTCCCGCAAGGGCAAGAGCGTCAAGGCCGAGGAAGCTGCCCTGATCGCCGAGACCGTCGTGGCCGAGCCCGAAAGCAGCGCCGGGGAAGAAGACACGAAGGCCTAGCCTTTTTTTACCGCGACGCCCTTCACACAAGGGCATTGCGAACACCAATTCTTTGAGTGCGGCGCGTCGGTGACAACAACACCGGCGCGCTTGCATTTTAAGGCGAGGACATTGCCTTGGCCGAAATCAGCATCAACGCCTTTTTCATGGTTTACCTCGTCAGTGGGATGGGGGGCATACTAGGCTTGTGGCTGTATTACGACAGGCGCGACCGGACGTTTTGCGACCGCCAGCGCTTCCGGCATGTCTATCGCTGCATCAAGTGCGGAAAGCTGTATGAACGGCGGGGCAACCGCGAGGTGGCTCCCTGCCCGGACTGCGGCTTCGTCAACGACCGTCTTAGATTTTAGCGTCATCCCTCTCTTTCTTATCCGAACACTTTACTGAAATACGGACCCATGCCGCAGACAATCGCCGTTCTGGACTTTGGATCGCAGTACACACAGGTCATCGCCCGCCGCGTGCGCGAGTGCAACGTGTATTCAAAGATCTACCACTTCGCCACCCCGGCCAGCGTGCTGAAGGCTGACGGGATTTGCGGCATAATCCTGTCCGGCGGGCCGAGCAGCGTCCTCGCGCCCACGGCCCCGATCCCGGACAAGGCAATCTTTGAACTCGGCGTGCCCGTGCTCGGCGTCTGCTACGGCCTGCAGCTCATGGGCTTCCTGCTAGGGGGCAAGGTGGAGCACAGCACGCGGCGCGAATACGGGCACGGCATGCTGACCCGCGTCGCGGAGAGTCCCCTGTTCGAGGGCATACCGACGGAGCTGAAGGTGTGGAATTCCCACGGCGACAAGCTCCTCGAACTGCCCGAAGGCTTCCATGCCGTCGCCCGCACGGAGAACTCGGACTTCGCGGCCATCGAGGATCCCGCCCGCCGCCTCCACGCCCTTCAGTTTCACCCCGAAGTGTTCCATACCGATCGCGGCGTGGATATCATCCGCAACTTCCTTTCCGGCATCTGCGGCTGCACGGGGGACTGGTCGATGGCCAACTACGTGGAAAGCTCCATAGCGGCCATCCGCAGGCAGGTCGGCGACAAGCACGTCATTTTGGGCCTGTCCGGCGGCGTGGATTCCTCCGTCGCGGCGGCGCTCATACACAAGGCCATCGGCAGCCAGCTTACCTGCGTGTTCGTGGACAACGGCCTTTGCCGCAAGAACGAGACCGCAGCCGTCGAGAAGCTCTTCAAGGATAATTTTCACATGAACCTGCGCACGGCGCGGGCGGAGAAGCTGTTCCTCGACGCGCTCGAAGGCGTCAGCGACCCGGAGCGCAAGCGCAAGATCATCGGCAAGATTTTCATCGACGTGTTCGACGACGAGGTGAAGAAGATCGGCGAAGTCGATTTCCTCGCACAGGGGACCCTGTATCCCGACGTCATCGAGAGCGTGCCCATCGAGAACAACCCGGCCTCGCTCATCAAGAGCCACCACAACGTGGGCGGCCTTCCGGCCAAGATGAAGCTGAAGCTGCTCGAACCGCTGCGCGAACTGTTCAAGGACGAAGTGCGCCGCCTCGGCAAGGAACTCGGCCTGCCGGACAGCGTCGTGTGGCGCCAGCCCTTCCCCGGCCCCGGTTTGGCCGTGCGCTGTCTGGGCGACGTGCGCAAGGAATACCTCGACATCCTGCGCGAGGCGGACGCCATACTGCTCGAAGAGATGAAGTCGAGCGGCTGGTATTCCAAGGTCTGGCAGAGCTTCTGCGTGTTCCTGCCCGTCAAGACGGTCGGCGTCATGGGCGACGAGCGCACCTACGACTACGTCATCGCCCTGCGCATCGTGGAGAGCACGGACGCCATGACGGCGGACTGGGCCCGCATCCCGTACGACATTCTCGCCCGCTGTTCCAGCCGCATCATCAACGAGGTCAAGGGCGTCAACCGCGTAGTGCTGGACATTTCCTCCAAGCCGCCCGCGACCATAGAGTGGGAGTAATTCAGATTTGGATTATCCGCGTAATGCGCGTAATCTGTGGATAGACATCTTGTTCTCATGCAGCGCATCAACTACGACACGCCCGATCTGAAGCGAACCCTCCGCGCCTTCGCCGCTGCGGACAGCGGTTCGTCAAGGGTTGCGGAAGGCGTGGCCGCCATACTGGCGGACATTCGCGCGCGCGGCGACGCCGCCGTTGCCGAACACGTGGCCCGCATCGACAAGGTGGACATGGCTCCGGGCGACTTCCGCGTGCCCGAGGCGGAGCTTCAGGCCGCAGCCGAGGCGCTCGACGACGGGACGCGCGCGGCGATTCTGGAAGCCATTGAGAACGTGTGCCTCTTTCACCGCAAGGGCCTGCCGACATCGTGGCTGGGCGAGAACCCGCACGGGGCGACGGTGGGCGAGCGTTTTTACTCCCTCGACCGCGTGGGCCTTTACATCCCCGGCGGCAACGCGCCGCTGGTGTCCACAATCGTCATGACCGCCGTTCCCGCCATGATCGCGGGCGTGCCGTCCATCGCCGCCTTCACCCCTCCCGGCAGGGACGGCAAGGTGAACGGCGGCCTGCTGGCGGCTTTCCACCTCTGCGGCGTGAAGGAAGTTTACCGCGTCGGCGGGCCGATGGCCGTGGCCGCGATGGCCTTCGGCACGGAGACGATAGAGCCGGTGTGCAAGATTTTCGGCCCCGGCAACGCCTACGTGGCAGAGGCCAAGAAGCAGGTCAACGGCATCGTGGGCATAGACATTTTCGCCGGACCGAGCGAGGTGCTCATCGTGGCGGACGCTTCCGCGAACCCCGCGTGGGTCGCGGCGGACCTGATCGCGCAGGCCGAGCACGGCAGCGGATTTGAGAAGGTGACGCTCGTAACGCTGGATGCCGCGCTGCCTGACAAGGTGGCCGCAGAGCTTCAGCGGCAGATTCCCGCCCGCGCCCACCGCGCCACGATAGAAAAGGTGCTCGCCAACGGCTACATGGTCGTGGACTGCGACAGCTTTGAACAAGCCTGCGAGGTGGCCAACTTCATGGCCCCGGAGCACCTCGAAGCGCACCTGCCCGACGCGCTGGCCGCCAGCCTGCCGGAGCTGGTCCACAGCGCCGGGGCGCTCTTCCTCGGCCACTACACGCCGACCGTCCTTGGGGACTTTGCCGCCGGGCCGAACCACACCCTGCCCACCGTTCGCACGGGGCGCTTTTCCAGCGGTCTCCAGATAGCGGACTTTCTGCGCCGCAGCAGCGTGACGCACTATGACGCGTCCAGCATCGGGAACGCCGCCAAGGTGGTGCGCACATTCGCCCGCCTCGAACAGCTCGACGGCCACGGCGAATGCCTCGAAATCAGGCTGGGGCAGTAGTAACCGCCAGCGAGGGCCGGTCTGTTGCAAACGCAGGCTGGCGTTCCGTGGCCGGAGTGTTGTAGCGTTTCGCTTTCGCGCGGACTTTCTCCGCGCTTTTTCCAGATGAGCACAAACAGGCAAACATGGCAGGCGGAATCACTGGCCCTGCCGCAGGTCCGTTCCATGCACGCGTACGTGCCCGGCATGCAGCCCACGGGCGGGGACTGGATCAAGCTCAACACCAACGAGCTTCCCTATCCCGCCAGTCCCGCCGTGGCCGTCGCCGTGGCGGCGGAGGTGGAAAAGCTCCGCCTCTACCCAAACCCGACCAGCCATCCTCTGCGCGAGCATATCGCCGCCATGACGGGGTTGGACGCGGCGCAGGTGTTCGTGGGCAACGGTTGCGACGAGGTGCTGGCCCTGCTCACGCGCGTGTTCTCCGGCGCGGAGAGCATGGCCTGCATGATGCAGCCCAGCTACTCCCTTTACCCGGTTCTGACGCAGATTCAGGACGCGAAGATGATTCGCATTCCATTCGCGCGGGACATGGCCCTGCCCGTGGACGCCATAGCGGCCTGCAAGGCGAACCTGCTCTTTCTGACCAACCCGAACGCGCCCACGGGCGTGGAGTTCGAGCCGGAGTCCATCCGCGCCGCCGCGCGGGGCTTCGGCGGGGTGTTCGTGATCGACGAGACCTACGTGGACTTCGCCCGGCACAACGCCGTGGGCCTGCTTGCGGAGCTGCCCAACGTGGTCATAACGCGCTCGCTGTCCAAGTCCTACGGGCTGGCGGGGCTGCGCGTGGGCTACGCGCTGGCGTCAAAGGAGATCATCGCGCTTCTGGACAAGGTGCGCGACAGCTACAACGTCAACCGCCTCAGTCAGGCAGGGGCGATGGCCGCGCTGAAGGACGTGGAATACCACGACGCGCTGATTTCCCGGATCAAGGCCACGCGGGAGAGCTTTACGAAGGCCCTGCGCGGGCGCGGCTTCTTCGTGTATCCGTCCGGCGGCAACTTCGTGTTCGCGGAGCCAGTGGACGGGGCAGGGCGCAGTGGCGCGGCTTCGGCGGACTCCTTGTACGCGTTTTTGCAGGACAACCGGATTCTCGTCCGTTATTTCCCCGGCGATGCCTTGACTGAAGGCTTCCTGAGAATCAGCATGGGAAAGCCGGAGCAGATGGACAGGCTTCTGGCAGTTACAGACCTATGGCGCAAGAACGTGTAGCGGAAGTAAAGCGCGATACCAAGGAAACGCAGATCGCGCTGAAGTTGAACCTCGACGGCAGCGGCAAGGCCGCCGTTGAAACCGGTATTCCGTTTTTCGACCACATGCTCACCCTCATGGCCTCGCACGGCCTGTTCGACCTCACGGTCGAGGCCAGCGGAGACATCGCGGTGGACTATCATCACACGGTGGAGGATGTGGGCATCGCGCTGGGGCAGGCGTTCAAAGAAGCGCTCGGCGATAAGCGCGGCATCGTGCGCTACGGCTTTTTCTTTCAGCCAATGGACGAGACCCTCGCCCGCGTGGTCGTGGACCTCGGAGGCCGCCCCATTCTCGTGTACAAGGCGGACCTGATGGTCAGCTTCGTGCGCGATTTCAACGTGGGCATGCTGCGGGAATTTTTTCAGGGCTTTGCCAACAGCGCCGGGGCGAACGTTCACGTCCACCTCGAATACGGCGAGGAGCCGCACCATGTGGCCGAGGCCGTGTTCAAGGGCTTCGGACGCGCTCTGGACGCGGCCTGCCGCATAGAACCCCGCCGACAAGGCGAACTGCCCAGCACCAAGGGCGTGCTGTAAAAAGGCGTCCCCGACGCCGCAGCCAATGCCGGACGCGCGTATTACGCGCGATACTGTGTTTGCAGTGAGTCCGCTTGTGAATAAACTGGGTCCATCGGGACTCCATATTTGAACCAAGGTCCAGAAGCTGCTTCCAATCAACACTCTCCAATGAATACAGAGCCAGTAACAGATCAGGCGGCGCTGGTCGTCGTCAATGCCGCCCAAACCGCACAAACCCCCCATACCGCATATGGCGTGCTCGACCAGCAGATACTCGACAACGAGCTTTGGCGCTGGGGAGCCGTGTTTGTTTCCATCATACTCGGCTATGCCATAGGCAAACTGGTCGCGTATCTGTTCGTCCGCCTCTGTGACCGCGCCAAGGCAAGGCAGCACCGGGTGCGGGCCGCGCTGCTGGACGCGACCGGGCGCACGATGTCCATCTTCGGCGTGGTGTTCGGCCTCTACGTGGGTCAGTTCTCCCTTAGCCTGCCGGAAGATGTGGGGCAGGCGCTGAGCACCGTCATCACCCTTCTGTTCACGCTTTCGGTGGGCTTGTACGCGTGGCGCATGGTCGATGTGATCACGGAGGCGTTCCGTTCCTTCGCCGTGAGGACGGAGAACAAGATGGACGACATGCTCGTGCCCATACTGCGCACCAGTCTGCGCGTGACCGTGGCGGTGTTTCTGGTGGTGCAGGTGATACAGATTTTCAGCGACAAGCAGATCACGTCCATCCTCGCGGGCCTTGGCATAGGCGGTCTGGCCGTCGCGCTCGCGGCGCAGGACTCCATCAAGAACATTTTCGGCTCCATCGTCATTTTCGCGGACAAGCCCTTCCTCGTGGGCGAGCGCGTCCTCGTGGACAGCATCGACGGGGTGGTGGAAGAGGTGGGCATACGCTCCACGCGCATCCGCACCCTCACCGGGCATCTGGTGACGATCCCCAACGGGGAACTTGCCAACAAGAACATCGAGAACATCGGCAAGAGGCCCAGCATCCGCCGCACGATCGACGTGACCATCACCTACGACACGCCGCCGGAAAAGGTGCAGCGCGCCGTGAAGATACTGGAGGAAATCCTCGCCGTGGGACCCTTTGAGCAAGGACGCCCGGAAGGCGGGCAGGTTTGTGATCCCGATTTTCTCCCGAAGGTGTTCTTCAACGACTTCAATTCTCAGAGCCTGAACGTATTCGTCATCTACTGGTACATGCCCGCCGACTACTGGGCCTACATGGCATACAGCCAGTGGTTCAACTTCGAGCTTCTGCGCCGCTACAACGACGAGGGCATCGACTTCGCCTTCCCGACGCAGACGCTGTACTTGGCGGGCGATCCCAAGCGGCCACTGGACTTCGGCCTGCAAGGCGGACCCGGCGCGGGGATGGGGAAATAGCACATGAGCGTCGCACCCGAAATCGCCATCATAGACTACGGCATGGGCAACCTGCGCAGCGTCCTTCGCGCGTGGGAACATGTCGGCGCGCGGGCGCGGATCGTGCAGAACCCCGACGGCATCGCCGGGGCGGACGCCCTCGTGTTTCCGGGGCAGGGGGCCATTGTGGACTGCATGCGCCTTCTTTCCGCCACCGGCTTCGACAGGACGATCCGGGACTGGATGGACGCGGACAAGCCCTTCTTCGGCATCTGTCTGGGTCTTCAGGCCCTGTTCGAGTTCTCCGAGGAGGGCAACTGTCCCTGCCTTGGCGTGTTTCCGGGCCGGGTGCTGCGCTTCCGCCTGCCGAAGGGCTTCAAAGTCCCGCACATGGGCTGGAACAACGTCGAGTTCGCCCCCGGGGATGCCGTCAGCAAGGGCTTTGACGGGCCCTCGCGCCAGTTTTACTTCGTGCACAGCTACTACACCGCCCCGGACGACGAAAGCATCGTGTGGGGGCGCACGGAATACGGCGGCCAGAGCTTCGTCAGCGCGGTCAGGCGCGGGCGCTGCCGCGCCACCCAGTTCCACCCGGAGAAGAGTCAGGCCGACGGACTGGCGCTGTACCGCGCGTTCCTCGACACCATCTGACAGAAATCAATTTCTACACATACCGCTTCCATCGGCGGCATTAGGCCGCTATCATGGTTAGTGGCGGAATACCCAGAAACATCACATTCCAAGAAGCAAGGTTTCACATGTCCGACAAGGCGACGATCACGATTGAAGGCAAGCAGTTCGAATATCCGGTCATCGTTGGGAGCGAGGGCGAGAAGGCCATAGATATACGAAACCTGCGCTCTGATACCGGCTTCATCACCTACGATGACGGCTTCGGCAACACTGGTTCCTGCCTTAGCGACATCACCTTCATCGACGGTGAAAAGGGCATCCTCCGTTATCGGGGCTATCCCATCGAGCAGCTTGCCAAGCACTCCTCGTTCATATCGGCGGCGTACCTGATCATATACGGAGAGCTGCCCACCGCGCATCAGCGCGAGAACTGGCGCGAGCACATCCGGCAGGCGGCCTCGCTGCACACGGCCATGAACACGATGTTCGACGGCTACCCGGCCCGTTCGCACCCGATGGCGATCCTGTCCGCGATGCTCAACTCGCTGGGCTGCTATTACCCGCACATGGCCAGCAACAACCGCGAGCAGGACCTAGAGCATTTCGACGACGCCGCCACGCTGCTGATCTCCAAAGTCCGCACCATCGCGGCCATGAGCTACCGCGCCGAGCAGGGCCTGCCCTTCGTGTGGCCGCGCGGAGATTTGCGCTACACGGCGAACTTCCTGCACATGATGTTCTCCGAGCCGTACAATACCTACGAGCCGGACGAGGACACCGTCGAGGCGCTGGACCTTTTCCTTCTTCTGCACGCCGACCACGAGCAGAACTGCTCCACATCGACCGTGCGCATGGTGGCGTCCAGCGGCGCGAACCTGTTCGCCTCCGTTTCGGCTGGCGTCTGCGGCCTCTGGGGCCCCTTGCACGGCGGCGCGAACTCCGCCGTGGTCAAGATGCTCATGGAGATTCACAAGGACGGCGACGACGGAAGCCGCTTCATTCTGGCGGCAAAAGAAGGCAAGGCGCGCCTGATGGGCTTCGGCCACCGCGTTTACAAGAACTACGACCCCCGCGCCAAGATACTCGGACGCGCGGTGGAGCGCGTGCTGGCCAACATGGGCCGCAAAGACCCCCTGCTGGACATAGCCAAGCGGCTCGAACAGTCCGCCCTGAGCGACCCCTATTTCGTGGAACGCAAGCTCTACCCGAACGTGGACTTTTACAGCGGCCTGCTTCTGAGGGCCATCGGCATACCGCTGGAAATGTTCACCGTGATGTTCGCCATCGGGCGCATCCCCGGCTGGATAGCGAACTGGAGGGAAGTGGCCGTCGCGTCCAAGCAGCGCATCTACCGCCCCCGCCAGATATTCATGGGCCCGCCGCGCCGCGACATCGAAGAACAAGCCTGACGGCGACCGGACCTAAACTCCGCAAACCGGATTACTTTCAAGGCTCCCCGCCAACCAAGGCGCGGGAGCCTTTTTTATGAACGCGCATGCCGAGGGGGGGGGCGGGGTGGCGCTAGAG
>JBAZHO010000050.1:0-9472 GCA_041652375.1 Opitutales bacterium
GGGGGTCACGTTACAGCCCCGCCGCACGCGCTGCAAGGCAACATGAGCTTCGCAATACCGGACGTCTTCCCCCGCCGCCGTGGCAGGGAGCGGAGGCGGCGTTACCTAGAGCCCTCTCCATCTATAGTGGTTTTGGTATGGGTTGACCGCAGGGGCCAACCCGACTTTTGAGGGAGAACCCTTTTTCGGGAGAAGCGGGAAAAACCGGAACTCGGGCTTGCCCGGATGGCGGACTAAATGTGTTTGACAGAATTAAGTCATTCGAATGACTTTATACAATGCATGAAGGACGCCCTATGATGCGACACGCGGAGTCAGAGATTGATCAGGACGCATCTCGCGGCATCCGAAGCGTCAGGACGCGGTCGAAAATGATTCAGGCGGCCATCGAGGTCTTCGGGGAGCTTGGCTATGATGGGGCCAGCACGCGTTCGCTCGCGCGCCGCGCGGGCGTCAATCTGGCCTCCATCCCCTATCACTTCGGCGGGAAACGGCAGCTTTATATCGCCGCCGCGCAAGCGATTGCCGCCTATGCGCGCAAACGGATGGATCCGCTTGTCGCACATCTGCGCGACGCGGACCGGGCGGATCACGCCTCGCGGATAGACGAGGCCCTGAGCGGCTTCTTTCGTCTTATAGCCGACGGAACGGAACCCAAGGCATGGGCCTCGTTTTTCATCCGTTGCGAACGGGACGCCGACGACGCCTTTCGCATGATTCACGAGGAGATCGTCGCCCGTTTTGAAAGGGCGATGATCGAAACCGTTTCCGAAGCGACAGGCTGCAACGCGGACGATGAATGCCTGCGGATGCGCGTGGCGCTCGCGCTCGGTTTGATCGTCAACTTCCGAACGCTTCGGAACATGACCTTGAGCAGCCTCGGATGGGACGCGCTGACGCCGGAACGCATATCGCGGCTCGACCAGATCATCAGGCGGGTCTCCCTTGCCGAACTGCTCTCCGTTCCGGCTGAAAGCTGCTGATGTGCGGCTGCGGCGGCGGGAAGCTCCCCCCGCCCTCGCGCGACGCAACAAGCTGCCGTCCAGACGGATAACAACCTTTTCCAGTCATAGAAATAGAATGCGCCATGAAAAGAAACAGCTTCCCAACAGCCATCCCGCTCTTCTTCATCGTTCTGGCCTCGCTTGCGAGCGGCTGCAAGCGCTCGGGCGAGCGAGCCGAACCCGCGCCGAACACATGGACGCTGCCGGTGATGGTCGCGTCCGAGGGGGCCCCGATCGTGTACGCCATTGCAGGCTCGGTGGTGTCGGATCAGCGCATAGATGTCGCGTCGAAGTTGAGCGGCTACATCCTTGAGATTCTTGTGCGCGAGGGCGACCGCGTGAAAGCCTCGCAGGTGCTTGCCCGGATCGACGCGGCGGACGTGGACGGCGGCATCCGCCGGGCGCAGGCTGCTGTTGACGCGGCTGAGGCGGCCTCCAACGACGCGAACACCGACATGGAGCGCTTCGAGTGGCTGTTCGGGCGGGGCAGCATCTCGGAAAACGAGATGCGCAAGATTCGCCTGAAGGCCGACACTTCCCGCGAAGCCCTCAATCAGGCGAAGGCCGCCTTGGACACGGCGCTTTCCCTGAGGGCGTATGCCGACGTCACAAGCCCCGTGGACGGCGTGGTGGTGGCGCGCATCAAGCGGGCGGGTGATCTGGCCTTGCCCGGCGCGCCGATTCTGATCGTCGAGGCGGGCGGCGGGCTGCTGTTCGAGACTTTCGTGGCCGAGAGCCAGCTTGCCGCCATCGGCACGGGCGACCCCGTGGACGTGGTCCTCGACGGCCTGCCCTCGCCCCTGAAAGGCACGGTAAGCCGCGTGGTTCCTTCCGGCGACCCTGTCACCCGCAGTTATCAGGTCAAGATAGCCCTGCCGGAGACTGCGGGCCTTATGCCCGGCATGTTCGGGCGGGCAAACTTCGTGGTGGGGCTTTCCGAGGCTCCCGTCGTGCCAAAGGGCGCGCTGGTTGAGCGCGGCGGCCTGCGCGGCGTTTTCGTGGTGGATGACGAGGGCCGGGCGCACTTCCGCTGGCTGCGCATTGGCCGGGAATGGCCGGACCGGGTCGAGGTGGACGCCGGGTTGCGGGCCGACGAGCGTTTTGTGGCGACAGTCGAACCAAAGCTGCGTGACGGCGATAAGATCAAAGCTGCGGAGAGCGTGCGATGAGCGAGCCGAAACTCAATCCCGTCGGGCGTCTGGCGGAATACTTCGTCAGTTCCAAGCTGACCGTGACGTTCATTCTGGCCTGCGCCCTTCTGGGTCTGGTGGCCGTGGTGATGACTCCGCGCGAGGAAAATCCGCGAATTCTTGTGCCCGGCGCGCAGATACTGGTCGTGATGCCCGGCGCGTCTTCCGAGGAGGTGGAGGACTTGGTGATCCGCCCTCTGGAGGGCATCGTCAAACAAATCACGGGCGTCGATCACACATACGCCACAGCCGTGAATTCGGCGGGCGTGCTGGTTGTGCAGTTCAAGGTCGGTGAGGACAAGGAACGGTCGCTGGTCAAACTTTACGACCGCGTCATGGGGCAGCGCGACCGCCTGCCCGCCGGAGCGGGAGTCCCTGTAATCAGCAGTTCGGACGTGGATGATGTGCCCATCGTCACCATCACTCTGGCCTCCGACATTTACGACGACTACGCGCTCAAGCGGCTCGCCGACCGCATGATGGAGGGGCTGAGGAGCCTGCCCAACGTGTCCGACACCTACGTCAAAGGCGGGCGGGACCGCGAGATGCGCATCGAGCTGGACCCGGACCGGCTGCAGTCCTACGGCACGACGCTGGATCAGGTGCGCGCACTGCTGGTCGCGGGCAATGTTTCCGCGCCGCTGGGAACCGTGGTGCGGCAGGGGCAGAACAGGCAGGTGTTCATGGACGGTTTTCTGGTCTCGGCGAGCGACCTGCAACACCTGATCGTTGGCAGTCACGCTGGCCGCCCGATATATCTGGGCGACGTGGCGACTGTCATCGACGGGCCGCCCGAAGAACGCGACAGTCTCACCCGCTTCGCCTTCGGGCCTGCCGATGCGCGTTTCGGCAGGTCTCAACAGCCGGAAATGCAGGCGGTGACGCTGGCGGTGGCCAAGAAAGCCGAAACCAACACGGTGGATGTCGCCAACGAGGTGATCGAACGCGCCGGGCTTATGAAGGCGCAGTTCATCCCGCAGGGCGTCGAGATGGTCGTCACCCGCGACGACGGCCAGAAGGCGAACGCGGCGGTCAACAAGCTGCTCAAGCACCTCGGGATTGCGCTCGTGGCGGTGTTTCTGGTGACGGCTGTGTTCCTCGGCCTGAAGGCGGCTGTGATCGTGGGCTGCACCGTCCCTTTGATTCTGGCCCTGACGCTGGGCGCGGATTACCTGTGCGGACCGACGATCAACCGGATAACCCTGTTCGCCCTGATTCTGTCGCTGGGCATGCTGGTCGATGCCGCGATCGTCGTTATCGAGAACATCCACCGCAATTACAAAGACCCGGACCTGAAGGACAAGCGGATGGCCGCCGTGAAGGCCACCAACGAGATCGGCAACCCAACGAATCTGGCGACGCTTGCCGTGATGCTGGTGTTCATCTCGATGCTGGCGCTGACGGGCATGCCGAGGCAGTATTTCTACCCGGTCATTTTCAACCTCCCGGTCGCAATGGCCGCCTCGCTTCTGGTGGCCTACATCGTCGTGCCGTGGGCGGCCAACCGCTGGATGAAGCCGGGCGAAAGCGGCTTGAACGACCACGGACGCACCGAACGGATACATCGCTTCTACTTCGCGTTCATGACGCCGCTGATGGACAATCCGCGAAAGCGCAACCTCGCGTTCGCGCTCGTCGCTTTGGCGATAGCACTGTCCGTCATGCAGCCGCTGTGGCAGTTCATCCGCCCGTCCGGCGTCGGCGGCCCGACGGCGTGGTTAGGCGTCGAAATGGCAATGCTGCCCAAGGACGACAAGAATACCTTCAACATCAGCATCGACCTTCCCGAAAGCTCGCCGCTGGAGCGCACCGACGAACTGGCCCGGAATATCGGCGAAATACTGCGCAAGGTTCCAGAGGTGCAAAACTACCAGACATGGCTTGGCCAGACCGGAATCACCGACTTCAACGGCCTGCTGCGCGGCACGAGCGCCAAGACAGGTCCATACGTGGCCGAAATCCGCGTGAACCTGACCGACAAGGCGACGCGCGGCAAATCCTCGATAAGCCTCGTGCGCGAACTGCGTCCGGTGGTGCTGGCTGCGGCGGCCCGCTTCCCCGGCAGCACCGTGCAACTTGTCGAGGACCCGCCCGGTCCGCCGGTGCATTCCACCGTACGGGCGGAACTTTACGGGCCGGACCTGAAGCAGTTGCGCGCGCTGTCGGGACAGGTAGCCGACGCTTTCAGAAACACCTACGACATGGCGGAAGTCACCGACACGGAAGTGGCGGACGTGTATCAGTACCGACTGGTCCCCGACCGCGAAAAGGCGGCGCTGTCCGGGCTGACCACCGGAGAGATAGCCCTTGCCGTGAGCAGGCTGATCGACGGCGAGGAACTGGGCCGCGCGCATGTCCAAGGCGAGAAGAATCCGGTCCCCATCCGTTTTCTCATTCCGCGCCGTTACCAGATCGACCCCACCCTGCTGGCCCGCGTTCAGTTGACCAACCGGATGGGACAGCGCGTGCCGCTTTCCGAACTGGTGCGGGTCGAGTCCGCCCTGACCGACCGGCCCATCCTGCACAAGGACAACGCGCGGGTAAGCTACGTCGGGGGAGAACTGGGCGATTCCGCCTCCGTTTACGCGGTGCTGGCCCTAGACAGGAAACTTGACGGCATGAAGCTGGCAGACGGCAGCCGACTGACCACGGGCAACCTGAGCTTCAACACGCTGACGCCCGACACGCTGCACGGCTACCGGCTTCTGTGGAACGGCGAAATGCGCATGACGCTGGATATTTACCGAGACATGCTCAAGGCGCTGGGCCTGTCGATTGTCCTGATATTTCTCATTCTGGTGGCCTACTACCAGTCCTTCAGCCTGCCTCTGGCGGCTATGGCGGCGATTCCCCTTGGGCTGGCGGGCGTCTTCCCCGGGCACTGGCTGATGGGGCAGCAGTTCACCGCCACTTCCATCGTAGGCATTCTGGCGCTGGTGGGCGTGGTCGTGCGCAATTCCCTGCTCATAATCGACTTCACGCTTGATTACCTGCGGCAGGGCAAGGCGGTCCGGGACGCGATTCTCGAAGCGGTGGTGGTGCGAATGCGCCCCATAGCCCTGACCGCGCTGGCGATCATACTGGGCAGCGCGATCATGCTCACCGATCCCGTCTTCGGCGGGCTGGCGATATCGCTGATCTTCGGCACGCTCGCCTCAACCGTCCTGACCCTTATCGTCATCCCCCTCATTCTTTTACTGCTGCTCGGTCGTGCGCAGAGGACTGAAACCACAACGGAAACAAGAACATCATGAGGCGCAACCACTCCACGCAGAAACTTCTTGCCATACTCGCCCTGACGCTGGCGTGGCCCGGCGCGATTCCGACGGCGAACGCCGAAGCCGAAACCCTCCAACAGGCATGGGACGCCGCGCTGGCGGCCAACCGCAGCCTCAAGGCCGCGCGCGAGAACACCGCCTCCTCCGCAAGCAGCCTCGCGGCGGCGAAATCCGCCCGCCTGCCCACCGTGTGGGTGGCCGCCGGTTACACCGCGTTGGACAACACGCAGGCCCTCAACGCGAACATGCTCGGCCAGTCGCTGCAAGTGCCGATGGCCCCGGACAACAGCGCTTCCTACGCCGCGATGGCCAGCATCCCGCTATACACGGGCGGACGCATACAGCACGGCATAGACGCCACGGCGGCCCTGCTAGAGGCCTCCAGACAGGATGAACTGAGCCACGCGCAAAGCCTCAAGATGGGAGTGTCCGAAGCCTATGTGACGGTGCTGCGCGCCGCGCGCATGCTGAAGGTGGCCGAAAGCCACGTGCGAAGCTTGGAAGCGCACTCCCACGACGTGGAAGATCTGTTCACGCAGGGCATGGCGGTGAAAACCGACAGCCTGTCCGTGCAGGTGGCGCTGGCCGACGCGCGGCAGAAAGCCTTGCAGGCCGCCAACGGGCTGGACCTCTCCCGCGCGGCCTACAACCGGCTGCTGGCGCGGCCTCTGGACCAGGCGGTGGAACTGGAGGAGCTGACGCCGGAAAACAATGTCGAAGCCTTCCCCATCCTTGCCGGAAGAGCGATCGCCCAACGCAGCGAATTGACGGCGATGGACAGTCAGATCGAAGCCGTGCGAAATCAGGCCAAGGTCGTGCGCGGCGAAAACCGCCCGCAAGTAGCGCTCTCCGGCGGCTACAATTATCAGGAGAACCCGTATCAGGCGCATGAAAGTCAGTGGGTGGTAAAGCTGGGCGCAAGATGGAACCTGTTCGACGGCAGTCTGATAAGCAACCGCGCGGACGCCGTCGAACGCATGGCGGCGGCGCTGGCCGAACAGCGGGCGGAACTCGTTTCGATCGTATCCTTGCAGGTGCGTCAGGCATGGCTGGACATCGAAGAGACGCACAGGCGGATAGAGGTCACGCAGTCCTCCATCGCCCTTGCGGAAGAAAACCTGCAAGTGGTGCGCGACCGCTACAAGAACGGGTTTTCCTCCCATACCGAGGTGCTCGATGCCGAAACCCTGCGCCTGAACAGCGAGACAAGCTACGCCAACGCGCTGTACGATTCGGTGCTTGCCGGACTGCGCCTGAAACGCGCGACGGGCGAACTGTGAACTGAAAGCCGCCGCCGCACGCGTGAAACGTTGCCCCGGCCCGACTTGACGCTCCGCCGCGAACGCCGCTCAACCCGCCTCTCGACAGCCCGACATGCCGTCACAAGCGAGGCGTGAAGAACGTTTGCGCAGAATGCCGGATTGGCCGGGAATATAAGAGTTGTTTTATTTCTCATATTAACAACAACTCGCTACACTATGTTATTGATAATGATAGGACATATGAATACAGGCGGACAGATTACTTGAATAGGCGTCGTGAACGGCTTGATTTTTTTGCAATTTATTTTTCCGCAGGACAGCGAGGCTTTCGCGCAGAATTAAGAATAAAAAGAATTCCAGATTATTTAGCCAGACTTGATTATGTCTGACAATCCGCGCTTACGTATTCCGAATATTCTTTGTAAGTCTTTTATTGTCTGAAAGTTATCGCTTGTATTACTCCCGGGCGGTCCATGTATTGCATGCGACTGGTCCACTGCCCGTATTGCTATTGCATGCTAGTGCGCGACATCCGCAACAAATAGAATCGACACTAAATTCAAGTCGGCCAGTTGACCTTGCCCGATATGCAGATTAATGTCAAAAACGCCCCCGGACCGCCCCGAGGGCGGAAACTCATTGACACTATGTTGAAAAAAACATTGGCACTCATCACAGTGCTGTCGGCACTTGCTGCCACGGCAAACGCGCAGTTCACAGGAGCTTTCGCTCCCGAATACTGGACACTGACTACCAATGGAGGAACCGGAAGTGTGGACACCACCGGCGCCCCATCACAGATAATCCTTACCGGCAGTGACACAAGTCCAGAAGGATTTACCGGCCCTGCGAAGAATACGGACTTCTCAATCCTGTTCACCTCGGACGCGACGGTATCCTTCGACTGGGACTATTTGTCGGATGACACCGGAGCCTATTACGACCAGTTCGGCTATCGGCTGAACGGATCCTTCGTCAAGCTGACGACGGACTCCGGCAGCGCCTTCGACTTCGGGAACGAAATCCAGAATGGCTCGCTCATCAACCTTGCGGTAAACGCGGGCGACACCTTCGGGTTCTACATCGATGCGATTAGCGATGCGTCAGGACCCGCGCACGTAACGATAAGCAACTTCAGCGCCGTGCCCGAACCCTCGACATACGCCGCGTTCCTCGGCGCAGGCGTCTTCGGCTGGGTTGTCGTTCGCCGCCGTCGCAACGCGGCATAAAACCAAAGGGCGACAGAACGAAAGTCCTGACACCGCCCCGAGGAACGGAGCAGTCCGGCAACTACCCGTTGCAGTTTGGATAAAATCCCTCGGCAGGGCCGGGCGCACACTGGAAAGCACCAGCAGCGCCCGGCCCGTCCTTTGTACCCTATCCGCGCCCCGGCGAAACAGCGCGCAAAGACCATGCAACGCCCTCAAGCCCGCGACCGGGAATGTCTCCGGCATCCCAAAACGAAGCTGCATGCGCATCACGACGCGCAGGTTTGGGAATCATGTGAGACGAATCAGCGTTGAATTTGGAAGTGACAGGCCATACTGTAAGCATTCCGGGTCCGACCTCGTACGCCCTACGGGTCCTATGGCCGATCCGCCCCACCATTCAAAAAGACCATCCATGTTCCGCAAAGAAATCAAGGTTCTCGACTGCACCATCCGCGACGGCGGCTTGATCAACAACTACCAGTTCTCCGAGAAGTTCGTGAAAGCTGTCTATGCAGCCATCTGCGACTCCGGCGTGGACATCATCGAGATGGGAAAGAAGCTGGTGGAGAGCGAAGATTACCCCCGCTCCAAGTACGGAGAGTGGAACTACTGCGACGACGATCTGGTCAAGCGCATCGTGGAAAGCTACGCGGGCAAGTCCCAGCCCAAGATCGCGGTCATGTTCGACATTGGCCGCATCGACATCAACGCCCTCAAGGACAAGAAAGACAGCCCGATCGACATGATCCGCACGGCCTGTTACGTCAAACAAATCGACAAAGCGCTGGACGTGGTCAAACGCAGCAAGGACAAAGGCTACGAGACAACCCTCAACATCATGGCGGTGTCCGCCGCCATCGAGACGGAACTTCTCGAAGCGCTGGAAGGCGTGGCCAACACCCCCGAAGTGGACAGCCTGTATCTGGTGGACAGCTACGGAGCGTTCTACTCCGAGCAGATCACCTACTACATCAACATGTATAAGAAGTACGTGCCCATCGGGAAAATGGGCTTCCACGGCCACAACAACATCCAGCTCGCCTACGCCAACACGCAGCAGTGCATCATCGAAGGGATGAACCTGCTCGACACCACCATCAACGGCATGGGCCGCGGCGCGGGCAACTGCCCCACCGAGCTGCTGCTAGGCTTCCTGCGCAACCCCAAATACGACGTGCGGCCCATTTACAAAGTCATCCAAGAAGAGTTCGTCCCCCTGCGCAAAATCATGGAATGGGGCTTCAACGACGTTTACGGCATCTCGGGCCTGCTCAACCAGCACCCCCGCGACGGCATGAAATGGCGCGCGGACAAGACCACGGCGGAGAATTGCCACGACTTCTACAAAGCCTGCACCCGTCAGGACATGACGCAATAGCGACTGAAGGAGAAGAGATTATAGGCCACCTCGAACAACTCGCGCCATCACGCGCCTTCATTCTCACTAATTCGGCCATCTTGCATAAATAGACCATATATTTGACGTAAGTTATTGACCAGCAACGCGTAGTGTCATATACACAATCA
>JBAZHO010000051.1:0-9372 GCA_041652375.1 Opitutales bacterium
CATTTCGCCGTCGAGCTTGTCGAAAGTGCCCAGGCCGTAAGCGTCGGGGCGCTGTATGATCTCCATCGGGATGGAGCCGTCGTAAACGCCATCGACCAGCGAGGACAGCGTGCCCTCCTGAAGCAGCCGTCCCGTAGCGGAAAGCAGGCAGGGCAGGGCGGCCAGCAGGGCGAGGAAGGCCAGTTTGCGAAGCAGGGCGGGAATGCGGGGCTGAAATCTCATTGGGATAATTATGCGATTGTGTCGGCACGTTATCCCGAAGAACGCCCGGAGGCAAGCCATCTGCCCGCTCAAAAGGCCCGGCTGCGGCCTGCTACACCGCTCTAGCGGGCGTATTTCTTGATGCCCATGTAGGCCAGCTCGACGAAATAGTCCGTCTTCATGAATCCCTGACCCCAGAGCGCGTCCATTTCCGCCGCAGGTTTGGCCTTCTGGATCTCTTCAAGGGTCATGCCTTTGCGCACCATGCGCTCGATGCTTTCGTTGATCTTTTCGAGTTCGTCCGCGTAGGCGGCCAGCGTACGCTTGTCGGCGATCTCCCCGTGGCCGGGGACCACGATGGTGTCGTCGTCGATGAACATCAGCGCCTGACGGCAGGCGGCGACTATTCCGGCGAGCCTGCCGCCGTGCGTCACGTCGATGTAGGGAAACATGCCGTTGAAGAAAATATCGCCCATGTGCAGGACGTTGGCGTTGCGGAACAGCACGATCACGTCGCCGTCGGTGTGCGCGGGTCCGGTGTCGGGATGGTAGAGCCACAACACCTCGTCGTTGATGAACAACGTCAGGTTGTCCGAAAAGGAAATATGCGGAAGGGCGGCGGCGGGCAGCAGACCCTCTCCCGCCATAAGGGGTTCCGTGGCGGCGCTGCGGCGCATGTTCTCGTGCCCGATGATGGTCGTGTCGCCGTTGCTGAAGGCCACGTTGCCTTCCACATGGTCGAAGTGCCAGTGCGTGTTGACGAGGTATTCCACGGGCTTGCCGCTCACGGTGGAGATGGCGGTTTTCAGTTGGGCGCCCATCGAGGCGGATTCGCCGGAATCCACCAGAAGCACTCCGTCCCGGCCTTCGATAATGACGCTGTTGGCCATCGTCCCGGTGAAGCCGTAGATGTTCTTGCGCAGGTTGACCGGTTCGACGGAGCCGCGGGAAACGTTGGAGGAGAAGCCGGCAGCCATGAGCGCCAGCAGTGGGATTGGCATGCGGAAAGTTATCATCGTCGTCGGAGTTTGAATGTGTGTTAACGTGATGGACCGGAAGTATTTGGAACTTCATCCTATGCCCCTCGGGACTCTGGAATGTGCGGTCATCAGGAAATACACCGCAAACGCCGGACATACTTCAGAATCATCGCGTTCGTTTACCGAAAATTATACATTTTCGGCTCGGGAGCGTTTGGAAATGCGCGGACCGAGGAGGCGAGTTTTCAAACGCTCCATAGGGCGGGATGATCGCGTAAATTTTGGCTGAATCTCGCGCTACACCCTCGGCATCACGTTGCCGCCGCACACGGGCAGGTATGTGCCGGTGATGAAGCTGGCCAGATCCGAGGCTAGGAAGGCCACGACGTTGGCCACTTCCTGATCCGTCCCGCGTCTGCGCATGGGCACGGCGGCGACGTAGTCCTCGTCCCCCGTCGTGCCTTCGTGGCGGTAACGCTCGCTGATCGTCCAGCCGGGGGCCACCTGATTGACGGTGATTTGGTCCGGCCCGACCTCCTGTGCCAGCACGCGGAGCACGCCGTCCATGCCCCGCTTGCCCGACACGTAGGCGGACTGCGTGGGATGCATCTGCATGATGCACTCGGAATTTATCCCGATGTAGCGGCCCCGCTGGCGTTCCTTCATCGCGGGGATGAAGGCCTTGGCAAGGTGAACGTTCTGAAGCACGCAGGTGCGGAACTGGCTCTCGTAGTCGGCAATATCCTCGTCCAGCACGGTGTCCCAGGGGTGGATTTGGGCCACGGCGCTGGCCACCACGATGTCGGGGTCGCCAAGCTCTTTGCGCACGGCGTCGCGCATGGCCATGATGCTTTCCAGACTGCCCACGTCCGCCTGAAACGCGGCGGCGCGCACGCCGAGGGCCTTCAGTTCCCTGACCAGCGCGGCGGCCTTTTCCGCGTTGCCGTGATAGTGCACGGCCACGTCCGCCCCGGCCTGCGCGAGCGTCCGCGCCATGACGCGGCCAAGTTCGCCGCTCGCCCCGGTGATGAGCGCAAGCCGCCCGCGAAGATCGATTGCCAGTGACATGAATGGCAATATCGCCCAAGAGGGCCGCGCGGTCAACGGTCGCCCGGCGTCAAAGGGACACGAATAATCCGTCACGGCCTTGCGCCGGAGGGCTGGTTTTCAAAAGGCGTGCGTTAGAACGGCTCCAATGATAGTATTGAGGAACACCTGCACGAGGCGGCGCGTCCGTCTGTTCGCAACGGTCTTCATACCCCATCCTTCGAAGAATCACCCCATGAAAAAAGTCCTCTTTATCGGCGGCACAGGCATCATCAGTTCCGCGTGTTCACGGCTCGCGCTGGAGCGCGGCATCGACCTCTATCACCTCAACCGTGGCCAGAGCCAGAGCGTGCGCGAAGTGAAGGGCGTCAAGCAGATCGTGGCCGACATCCGCGACCCCGAAGCCGCCCGCGTCGCCCTCGAAGGGCATCAGTGGGACAGCGTCGTGGACTGGATCAGCTTCGTGCCCGAACACCTGCAAGTGTGTCTGGACCTTTTCCGCGGCAAGACCGGGCAGTTCGTGTTCATCAGCTCCGCCAGCGCATACCAGACGCCGCCGCTTCGCCAGCCCGTGACCGAGGATACGCCGCTGGACAACCCCTTCTGGGAGTATTCGCGCAACAAGATCGCCTGCGAACGCTTCCTCGAAAAAGCATATGCCGACGAAGACTTCCCCTACACCGTCGTGCGCCCTTCGCACACCTACGACAAGACCCTGCTCATCGGCGAGGGCGGTTACACCGCGCTGAAGCGCGTGCTCGACGGCAAGCCCTGCATCGTGCACGGCGACGGCACGAGCCTGTGGACCATCACCAACCACCGGGATTTCGCCAAGGGCCTCGTGGGCCTGCTGGCGCACCCGGACGCAATCGCTCAGGCCTATCACATCACCTCGGACGAGTGGCTTCCTTGGAACCAGATCTGGACCATGACGGCCAAGGCCTTCGGCGTGGACGACATCAAGCTGCTGCACGTTCCCTCGGACATAATGGCCCGCTACGACGCGGACATGGGCGCTAGCCTGCTCGGCGACAAGACGCACAGCATGATCTTCGACAACAGCAAGATCAAAGCCCTCGTGCCCGACTTCAAATGCACGATCCCCTTCAGCGAAGGCGTGCTGGAGATAGCCGAGTTCTACAAGACCCATCCCGAGCGGTGCAAGGAGGACAGTCGCATGGCCGCCGTCCTAGACCGGATCGAGAAGGACTGGACGAGGTAGATATAGCGATTATAACAAAAGCCAAAAGAAATCCCAAATAGAGGAACCGCAGATAAACGCTGATTTTCGCAGACAAAATAACACAAGTTGTTGTCTCTTAATAATCTGCGTAAATCCCTGCTTATCTGCGGATAAATTCTTCGTCTGCAATTCCGGCGGGCGTCAGGTCGTGCAGCATGCCCGTCCTGCGGCATTTCTCACTCCCACAATCCGACGGGCCGGAAGCTGTTGACGTCGAAGAGGCCCCGGTCGCTGATCTTCAGGGCGGGGATCACGGGCAGGGCGAAGCCGTCTTCGACGCGGGGCGTCTCCAGACTCTGTCCCGTGAGAATCTGTCCGTCCACGGCCTCAATCACGCGCACTTTGCCAGCGCGGGCAGGAATGCGCAGCGCGGCTTCGGCGATGATTCCCAGCATGCGCGGATCGCCCGCAGCGACGGCGGGAAAGTTCATCACTTCGGACAGAAAGCCAACGCGCGGATCGTCCAGCAGGGCGCCGATTTCCTCCGGCCCGAAGCACGCGCCCGCGCTCTCGAAGGGAGTTGCCGGGACGCAGGACGGCGCGCCGAAGCAGAAGTGAAACGGCGCGCGCGCCCCGTCCGCCAGCATGTAGCGCACGCCCTCCGCGCCCATGACGTTCGCAACCTCGTGCGGGTCGCACACGGCGGCCACCGTCCCCAGCGGCAGCAGGGCCAGCGCGAACTGCGAAGGCGGCAGCATCGTGCTTTCGACGTGGAAATGCGCATCGACAAGGCCGGGCACAAGCCACGGCCCGTCCGAAGGCGGACCAAGGCGCACAACGTCGGCGATCCTGCCGCCGGACACGCGCAGCCTGCCGCGAAAGAGCTGCCCGCCCTCCACGTCCGCAATATTGCCCGACCATTCGAATTCGCCGTCCATGTGCCCGGCCTTCATATCAGCAAACAGGCAGCAGAATCAACGCGGCATTCCGGCGATGGCGCGGGGAAGGAATGCGCCGGGGCCGACTCCGGGTTGATGTAACGCCCCTACCGCCATTCGTGTCTTGGGTAGCGGCCTTTTTGCTGCTTTTTCACGTCCTCGTAGGCCCCTTTCCAGAAGGCTGCTAGGTCCGCCGTTATCTGCACGGGGCGGCGATTGGGGGCTAGAATCTCGAAGACCACGGGCACTCTGCCGCCGAGCAGTATCTGCCCCGGCGCGTCGTATAGCTGTTGCACCGTGGCGGCTAGGAAGGCGCGGCCATCTGGCTCGTAACGCACGCGGGCCTTTATACCCCTCGGTAGTTCCACGCGCTCCGGGGCGCATTTGTCGAGCAGCGGCTCCTGTCCGGCGGCCAGCCAGTCCCTTAGCTGCGGCATCACGGGGCGGTCCTTGATGTCCTTGTAGCCTATCGCGCCGTAGCAGACCTGTTCGATGAGGAGCGTCTTTTCCGCCTCGCCGATGGCGTGGATTCCGTAGTCCGGGAAGTGCCGCGCCACAAAGTTGCAGCGGGCGATCCAGCGTTCCACCTCTGCGTCCCACTGCTTCAGGATCAGCCGCCCGGCCAGCACTTCGGCGGCCAGCAGGGGCGCGGCTTCGTCGGGCGTCGGCTCGCCGGACTGCGAATCTTCCAGCACGAGGTTGCGGAACATGCGCCGCGCGCGGGCGGATACGCGGCGCTGGCTCTCGTCAAAAACGACCTCCCGCGTCCTCGAAAAATCCTCGGGGAACATCTCTTCCAGCCACGATTCCTGCACGGCGGTGTTGCGCGATAGCAGCACGCCGACGTCGCCGCGCACGTTGCGCTCCTCGATCTCCGCCGCCACGAGCAGCGGGGCCTCCACGAGCGTTTCGCGCCGCAGTTCGCCGCGCCTGTCGTGAACCACCGCGCAGCGCAGCGTGGCCCGGTCCGTGCGCAGGGCGAGCTGGTCGCTGAAGCCCGCGAGAATCGCCCGGCGGATGTTTTCGCCGCTCGCCGCGCTGTCCACGGGGTTCAGACCCGCGCCGCGCGCCGTGCCGCAGAGCTGTTCGAAGAGCCGCGCCGCCGTGCGCGCGCCCGTCGCGTGGATGCCCCACTTGCGGCAGAAGCCCATGTCGAACCGCGCTTCCGCCGCCGCCGCGAAGGCCGCGATGTCCATGAAAAAGTCCGAATCGTCCAGATCCGGCACGTAGCCGCGCAGAAAATCCTCCCTCGCGGCGCGCTCGCGCCCGTTGTCCATCGGCATGACGATCGAGCGGTCCTGACTGAGCGCCGCGACGAGCGCCGCCGTGCGCAGGCAGCCGAGGCGCTCGCCCTCCATGAGCATGCGGGCGAAGCGCGGATGCAGGGGGAAGGCCGCCATGCGTCGTCCGACGGGCGTGATGCGCCCCCGGTGGTCCAGCGCGCCGAGGTCCGAAAGCAGGGTCAGGGCGCGCGCCATCGACTTTTCCTCCGGCGGCTCGAACCACGGGAAGGCCGCGAGGTCGTCCACGCCCGCCGTCTTGAGGAAAAGGAGCACCTCGGACAGGTCGATGCGACGGATTTCGGCCTCCTCGCGGGCGGCTCGCTGCTCGTGGTCGCGCTGGCTCCAGAGGCGCACGCAGACGCCCGGCGCGGTGCGGCCCGCGCGGCCCGCCCTCTGGTCCGCGCTGGCGCGGGAAATCTTCTTTACGAGGATTGTGTCGATGCCGCGCTGCGGGTCGTAGGCAGGAATGCGGGCGAGGCCGCCGTCGATCACGACGCGCACGCCGTCGATGGTGAGCGATGTTTCCGCGACGTTCGTGGCCACGATGATCTTGCGCCTCGCGCTGGGGTCGATCGCCGCGTCCTGCGCTTCGGGCGGAAGCTCGCCGTGCAAGGGCAGGATGTCGCAGCCCTTCGCGGCGGAGCGGCCTTGGAGGGCCTCGATCGTGCGGCGAATCTCGAACGCTCCGGGCATGAAAATGAGCATGTCGCCCTCCGGCTCCTCCCGTAGGACGCGTTCCGCCTCCCGCGCCGCGCGGTCCCAGACCGGCTCCTCGTCGCGCACGGAAACGGCTGGCGAGCCTGCGTAACGGATGTCCACGGGGAACATGCGCCCCTCGCAGCGCAGGTGCGCGCAGGGGGCCAGGAACTCCCGCAGCGGCGCGCCGTCGAGGGTCGCGCTCATCGCGCCGAGCACAAGGTTTGGCCGCCTGCCGCGTTGCAGGATCAGCGCCTGCGCCAGCGTGACGTCGCCGTAGATGTGCCGCTCGTGGAACTCGTCGAAAAGCACCGCGCCTACGCCCTTCAGTTCCGGGTCGTCCAGCATGCGGCGCAGCAGCACGCCCTCGGTGACGAAAAGTATGCGCGTGTCCCGCCCGAAAACGCGCTCGAAGCGCACCTGATAGCCCACCTCTGCGCCAAGTTTCACCCCGCGTTCCCACGCTACGCGCCGGGCCAGCATCCTCGCGGCGACGCGCCGGGGTTGAAGCACGACGATCTGCCCGGAGACGCCGCATCCGGGCATGTCCGCCAGCATCTGCGGAACCTGAGTGGACTTGCCTGAACCCGTGGGCGCTTCCAGCACAAAGCGCCGCCCGGCGGAAAGCGCCAGCGCCAGTTCCTCACGTATGCTTTGTATGGGCAGTCCCTTGGGGTCCATCTGCGGGAGAGTAGGGGATGCGGCGGGCTGTCTGCAAGAGCGGCGGAAATAGCGCGGCTGCATGTTCGGTCATTTGTCGGCTTATCAAATTGACCGCGTGGTGCAAAAAGCTTACAAAATTTATGCAATGCTCAAACCAATAGCATTCAGATATGTGTTGACTACAAGCCTTTCGCTCCTGCGCCGCAACTGGAAGGCCATGCTTGTATTAGGCCTTTCCGCGCTTCTGCTGAAATATATTCTGTCATTTGCATTTCAAATATATATCGATCACATTTATTCTGAGAAGTCATATCATGGCGAACTGACTAATGTTGTTCTTCCTTTATACTATTTTGCGTTGCTTAACTATTTAAGCGTGCTGCTTGGCGTTCTTACATTTGTAGCGGCATGTCTGTTCTGCCGTGTCCTCCTTCATGTTGACAAGCCGGTATGGAAGCGCGATATGGCTGGAATTCTGAATTGGAAAATACTTCTGATTTCGGTCTTGTATGTCAGTGTGCCTTTGCTTTGTCATCTATTACCCATACGGTATTGGGGATTGTTCACTATTAGTTGGGCAATAATTCAGCTTGTCTTTACATACCATTCAATTCCTGCATTATTCTATATGTTTCGATTTCCGACGACTGGGATAGCGCATGCTTATAAGGCATCATTTTCTGAGCTTGAAGGGATGCGTTGGAAATATGCAGGCTGTCTGCTGATGATATTAATATTTGCGGATATGGTAATGTGTATGCCGGGGATTGCTTCATTACTTTTCTCCTCCTTGGGTTTTGCTGGCACGGACGCTATTGCCCTCCTAAACATCTTTGATGGATATTGGCTGTATTATGTTTATTTATTAATTGTTCTGCCATTTTATGCCATGACGGCTGCGGTTTTCTTCCATATGCTGGAAATACGGTCTTCTAATGCGATGATTCGCAGTTCAAGCATCCCCTGAGCGAAAGCACATGCTCTAATGATTAAACGAGATTTATCCGAAGTCCGAACGACCCAAATCATGTCCGACGCCTTCGCGGCATGGCTCGCGCAGTGGCATACGATCACATGGGCGTTCGTGATGCCGTATCTGGTGGTCTTTGCTTTTGAGCTGAAGATGCCTAGGGTCGGTCAACCATTCAATCAGGCCACGCTTTCCAGCGGATTGATCCTGTTGTATCCCGTTTTATTGATATTATATATGGCCTTTATGATGATCACGTACTACGGGCAGTTCCTGTGCAGCCTTCGCGCCATTCGCGGAGAGCACGTCGGCATGTGGACCGTGTTTTCGGGCCGGAATAGCGCTTTCAGGTTCTTTCTCGGAATGCTTATGATGATGCTTTTTCTCGTGTTCGGCTTTGTACTGCTGATCGTGCCCGGCGTCATCGTGTTACTGACGTTTTTTCTTTTTCCGTTCGTGATGGTGGACATGGAGAAGATGCCCATTCTGAAGATCTTCAATGAGAGCGAACGTCTGATGAAGGGCTTCCGTCTGGATTTGCTTGGCTTGATCATACTTTTTATGCTGCCCGCAATCGTGCTGCAAGTTGTGGCCATTTTTGCCCCCATCGACAAGGCCGATTCGTTTCACGTCACGCTTGTGTCCTTGGCTGTCGGGCTTGTGTTAAACATGTTTGTCCAGCCTTGGGCCATGATTTCCTACGCTCGCTTCTATGAGGAATTGAAGTCGCGGGACATTTTGGAAGAACCGTTAACGGAGACTATATACGATGAAAAAGAATCCTCTATATGACAGGCGCAGACGTATTGAGAAGTTGATGATGCCCTTTATGTGGGTGTGGTTTGTTTATTTGCTGGTATTGATGGTATGGGCTGCCGGTGAATATTATTATGACTGGAATCTTGCATCCATAATGATACTCCCGTCGTTCATTCCGCTTATAATCTTTTTGCCGTTCGGCATTCCACGCAGCAGGCGAGCCTATGTTGAGATGGTTCAGCAGGATACTGGGCTGGATTTCGTTCGGCGTGACGGTTCGATATATTCATCAGATGGGGTTGACGTTTGTGCCTTGAAGAAGGAATACGCACGCATGTTCGGTAACTTTTCCAGACTGATACGCAAGGAAGTGGATACGGCGTTCGCGTCGATTGCTGATCAGGCGGAGGCAACGGAGGCGGAGATAGACACTGAAGCCTATCGCGAGCACATGCGACAGGCGGTGGAAACTATGCAGAAGGAATGGAAGCACCTGTTGCGCCTGAAGCCGGGTAAGGCATAGGCCGTGGCGGGCTTGCGTCCTCTCGCATGGTTGGTTCGCAACCGCGCTTCATGGATTGCCGACGCAAGCCGCTCTTCGCGCCGCCGTCCCGAATGCCGGAATAAGCCCTCAGGTGCGGGGTCTTACTAT
>JBAZHO010000052.1:0-9287 GCA_041652375.1 Opitutales bacterium
CCAACGGATTATGAACGACTTACGCGTCCTTAAGGTAGGGACGGCTGTCCCCAGCCGTCCGTTTGGGGGCATCGGGGATGTCAGTGAATTTCGCTAACACCGCGCCGGGAGGAAGACTCGGCCTCAAGCTGCGCCTCTGGATGTTTGACCGGCATGCCCCGGTTGTATAATCTTTCCGCATGCGTGAAAGAATACTCGCCGTCGTGGATGAACTGAAGCGCCGCAAGGCGGACGGGGAGAGCGAGATCGTCGTCAGCCCGGCCAGCGTTGCCGCGTTGCGCGTAGCGGCCAGCGCAAGGGCAGGGCGCAAGTCGGACGAACGCCCCGCAGCAGCGCCGCCCGTCGTCACTGCGCGGGAGGAACGCCCCGCAGCGCCGCCGCCCATCATCCCGGCGCGGGAGGAACGCCCCGCAGCGTCTCGACCCCCACCAGCATACGCGCCGCCGCCCGTCGTCACGGCGCGGGACGAACAGCCGCAGCCCTCGTACGCCGCCCGCGTGACGCGCCCCGTGGAACGCGCCGCGCCGCCCGCCGATGCGAAGCTGCCGCCGCCGCCCATTTTCAGCCTGCCCGAAGGCGACAAACTGGCGCGTTGGGAATGGCTGCGCGAACGCGTCGTGAACTGCCCGGTGTGTAACGCGAACCTGAACCCCGGCAAACAGGTCGTGTTCGGCCACGGCAACATAGACTCGCCCATATTCTTCTGCGGCGAGGCCCCCGGAGCCGACGAAGAGAAACAAGGCATACCCTTCGTGGGCAAGGCAGGCCAGTTGCTGGTCAAGATAATCTCCGCTATGGGCCTGACCCGCGAAGACGTCTATATCGGCAACATCATGAACTGGCGCCCGCAGACCGGCCAAGCCACGGGCAACCGCCCGCCGAGCGAGGAAGAAATGGCGTTCTGCCTGCCCTACCTGCGCGCGCAAGTGGACGTCGTGCGCCCCAAGGTGCTGGTGGCCCTCGGCAACACCGCCGTGACCGGACTCCTCGGCCCCGACCCCAGACGCCGCCTCGGAGCGATACGCGGCAAATGGTTCGACTTCAAAGGCACGCCCCTGATGCCCACCTACCACCCCTCCTACGTCCTGCAATACGGAAACAACACCACCAAACGGCAAATATGGGAAGACATGCTAGCAGTGATGGAAAAAGTAGGGATGGAAATCAGCGATAAACAACGCGGCTATTTCAAGGTCTGATCAGTCGCCCCGAAGCGGCGACGAGAGCGGCGAAAAGCATCGGACCGGCAGCCTCAACCCGTCTGAGAAAAAACACGCCAAATACCGGACAGACATCCATCCGTCACCGCCGCTTTGGAATTGCAAAGGCCGCAACAATTTCCCATCTTACGACATTCGCGGCCAAGCGTCGCAATGCGGGCATAGTATAGTGGTAATACGCGAGCTTCCCAAGCTTGAATCGTCGGTTCGATCCCGTCTGCCCGCACCATTTACAAGGTCCTTGCATCCAAGCATATCGTGCCGTGGAGAGCATGTGGGCAAGTTGTTTTGGATCTTCGTTTGTGACGCTAAGGTGGGCGTTGTTAGAATGCATCGCGGATTCCAACATCCAGTGCATAAAAAGAGTGCGGGACGGCGGCGCAGCGGCTCAAGCATCAGGGCGTCGGGAACCGAATCTTCGAAGCGCAGATGGGGTGAGTCGGCATCTTGCCCAGCTCAGGCGTCGATGGGGGCCAGAAGATTGGACACCATCTCCTCGGTCAGGCCCAGTTGTTCGGCCTCCGGGTTTTCCGAGAGGATGCCGGCGAGCAGCTCGCTTTTGCGTTTCTGGAGAGCGAGGATCTTTTCTTCCACCGTGCCCCTTGTGATGAGTTTGTAAACGAACACCGGCTTGTCCTGCCCGATGCGGTGGGTGCGGTCCGTGGCTTGGTTCTCGACTGCGGGGTTCCACCACGGGTCGTAGTGGATCACCGTGTCGGCGGCGGTGAGGTTCAGCCCGCTGCCGCCCGCCTTCAGGCTGATGAGAAAGAGCGGTGCGACGCCGCTTTGGAAACGGTTCACGAGTTCCGCGCGGTTCTCCGTCCGTCCGGTGAGTTCGAGAAACGGAATCTTTCGTTCCGCAAGCCCCGGTTTGATTAGCTCCAGCATCTCCACAAACTGCGAGAACACGAGCACCCGCCTGCCTTCGGCCACGAGTTCGTCCAGTTGCGCGTGGAGCGCCTCCAGCTTGGCCGAGTGCAGCGTGGTGCAGCGGGCTCCGCCCGTGGTCTTGAGAAGGCGCGGATCGCAGCAGACCTGCCGGAGCTTGAGCAGGGCGTCGAGGACGACGATCTGCGAACGGGCAAGGCCCCGCTCGGCCATCGCGTCGCGCACCCGGCGCTCCATCGCGGCGCGGACGCTCTCGTAGAGTTCCACTTGACGGTCCGTAAGGTCGATCATCGTCACGGACTCCGTCTTGGGCGGCAGGTCGGCCAGTACGGCTGCCTTGGTGCGGCGCAGGGTGAAGGGGGCGATGCGTTCGCGCAGCAGGGCGAGCCTTCCGGTGTCGCCGCCCTTTTCGATGGGGGTGCGGAAGTGCCTCGTGAACGCCTTATGATCGGGGAGGATGCCCGGCTGCATCGCCGAGTAGAGCGCCCAGAGTTCGGAGAGGTTGTTTTCTACCGGTGTGCCGGTTAGCGCCAGACGGCGGCGTGCGGGGATCTCCACGGCGGCCTCGTAGGTCTTGGTGCGGTGGTTCTTGATGTTCTGCGCCTCGTCGAAGACGATCAGAGAATAGTCCTGCTTGCTGTGGAATTCCGTGTCGCGTACGATGAGCGGGTAGCTCGTCAGGACGAGGTCGTTTTGCGCGATTTCATCGAACTGCTCCTTCCTATCCTTGCCCTGCAGGACTAGGCTCCTGAGCCAAGGGGTGAAGCGCCGCGCCTCCGCTTCCCAGTTGTGCACGACGCTCTTGGGCGCCACGACGAGGACGGGGCCGGGCAGGGCGCCCCGCTGTTTCTCGCCCGCGATGTGGGCGAGCGTCTGCACCGTCTTGCCGAGGCCCATGTCGTCGGCGAGTACGCCGCCAAAGCTCGTCTCGGCCAGATAATGCAGCCAGCCGTTGCCGAGCTTCTGGTACTCGCGCAGCGTCGCGCGGAAGCCTTCCGGTGCGTCGAGCGGACGGGGGGCGAGGCCTTCGCGCAGGCGCTCCCTCAGTTCCCGCAACCGCAGGGGAAGTTGCGCGCCCCGCTGCGCATTGATGGAGCATGCGCGCAGGCCGTCCAGCTTCAGCCGGGGCGGGTTGTCTCCGCGGCGCTCGCCGGAAAAGAGGTCGAAGAGCGAGTCCAGAAGCGGCAGGAGCGGCTCTCCGGGCAGGATGGCGGTGCGCCCGTCCACGGGCACCTGCAATCCTGTCTGCCTGAGGATTTCCCGCAGGTTATCCAGCGTTTCCCCCACGTGCAGGTTCAGGAATTCCGCCAGCGCGGGCAGGGTGGAGACGCGTTTGCCGTCGATGCTGAAGCCGTTCTCGAATTCAAACCAGTGAGCGGCCTCGCCCTCGGTCCATTCCTCGTAATACGAGTTATCGTCGGCAAGGGTGTAGGGAAAGCTCTTGTCCAGACGGACGGTCCATCCAGCCGCATTCAGTTCGTCGATGCGCGTGATAATCAGAAGTCTCCATTCGCTGGCATCTTCGAGGCCAATGTCTGCATCGTCCTCAAGAGATTTTAGCCATCTGGTTCGTGAAAGGCCGTATTTTTTTAGGCTGTTGAAATAGCGGTTTTCCAGCGCCTCGTTGCGCGCAATCAGCGTGACCTCATCACCTTGGCGGATCGTCACCTTCTTCTCCCGGCTCGCACTTGCAATTTCCGTCCCTTCGTAGCGGAAGGCGATGCGGGCGTAGGGAACGACGCTGCCGAGCATGGCGTTGCGCGGAACCCACGAATCGTAGTGTGGCTTCTGCTTGCACGCGCGCAGTTCGATGACGGGGAGGGGCCTGACGTCGTTGCGCTGGGTGATCCTGAACTTGACCGGGGCGGGAATTGCGGCACCGAGGCGGCGCGCAAGCTCTGCACCGAACAGGGCGGCTTCATCCAGCGGCACCGGGTCGATCATGGCCCATCCGGTCAGAACGGCGGGGGGCGCACAGGAGAGGATTTCCCCGACGCTTCGAGTGGAGGGGTCCAGATATAGTGTTGGCTCGGTGGCGGTCAGAAGGAAGCTGGCGGTTTCATCGAATCCCTCCAGTTCAAGGACGGGAGCCTGCGCCCCCGACGGGTTCATCTTCCAGCCGAGCGTCGCCTTGCGCGGTGGTCCCCATTCCAGACCGCCGGTGATGTCACGCTCGTAACCGGCGCGGCCCGTCTTGATGATTTCACGGACCAGTTCCGCGCCGTCCCTGCCTCGCAGGAGGAAGCCTGATCCTTCGTACCCCCATTTGGCAAACTTCGCCAGCCTTATGAGAATGGACATGTCCGACTCGGGAACAAAGTTCAAGCCCGCTTCGGCAAGCTCCAGCAGATTGAAGTCTCCCTGCCCCTTGCCCAATTTTCCGCTTTTTAGCCGCTGCGAACGGCGCAGGTGCAGCTCCACTGCGCGGGGGTCGTCCGTGGCCGGTTCAAAGGAATAGCTCAGAAGCATCGCGCCGGGCTTTAGCGGATCGGGCACGGGCTTTTTCGTATCCTCGATTTCGTGCTCCATCATGTCCAGCCAGCCGGGACGGTTGCCCGACAGGGACGGTGCCGGGCGAATGGTCTTGAGGGTTGCCTGAAGGTCCTGCTCGACGATAGGGGGAGACAGGTGCGGCAGCTCCCCGCCACGGACGACGTCCATTTGTGACGGATGGAGGAGTGGGTTCTCAGCAATGCCTCCGGCGACCTCCCCGGGAAACGAGGGAAAGCGTTTTCTGGCTTCCAGAAAGGTGGCGACACAGTGTTTGCAGTAGAACCCCACCGGGCAGGAGCAGATCGCGTTCTTCAGGCGCAGCCCCTCGGTGGTATCCTCGAATCCCAGTTCGACGAGATAGGGTTCTAGCTGGGTGCCCTGAACAGTTGACCGGATGCGCAGCGTTTCGGGATCGCTGCCGATTTCGCGGACGGCGTCTCTGCGGAAATAGCTCTTGCCTTTTATCTGGGTGCCGAAGCTGAAGGTGCAGTCGCTCAAATCCAGTCCGCTTAACGTATGAATGTTGCCGACCATTATAATAAGTAGTTATGAATTAGCCGCCCGCAGGGAATCGGAAACAATGGAGATATGCCGCCAGACGCCAGCGGGGCAAGCCTTTCCACGTCATGGAAATTTGTGCGACAAGGGAAAAGCGTCAGATGAAAGCGCATCACCCACAAGACACATAAAAATGGACGGCTGAAGAATCCCTGCGCCCGTGCCGTTTGATTGTCGCCGTTCCGGTTGTCTTTGGAGCGGCGGAGGTCTTCCTTATAGCAACGGTCAAAAGTTTCCCGAAGTAGCGCACTGAGAAGCGACCGCGTCCGGGGACTCAAAGAATGAGCAAAGGCCCATTGAGATACGCGCATCCAATGTGTCTGAATCGCGGGTGAAGAAGTCTCTGAAATAGTCCGCTTTGAGCCTCAGCCAGAAGCGTTCGATGGGGTTGAAGTCGGGCGAATACGGCGGCAGATACATGGGCTCAATATGGTGCCAGTTGAGTCCTTTGGCCTTGTGCCATCTGGCGTTATCAAGCACCAGAATCAGGCGTTTGCCTTCGCGAAAGGACACCTCGGCAGCCATGTTGTCCAGAAACGCCTGAAAGACCTGCGTGTCACAATGGCTGAATATCAGGCAACTGAGCTGGCCTGTGGATGGGCACACCGCCCCGACGATGTTGCGGCGCAGATTCGTGCCCAAATAGGGCACGGTGGGCCTGCTGCCGATCTGCACCCAGCGACGTCTGGGTCTGGGGTCGCCTTCGATCCCGCTCTCATCACCAAACCACAGCTCAACGCCCAAGTCCTGCACCAGAGCTTCCATCTTCGCGGCAAATGCCTCGCGCTGACGCTGCCACGGATCCTTGTCCGCCGCCTCTGGCATCGCTCGGGGCACGCGAAGAGCCCTGCCATGCTCGTGCATGTAACGCAGTAAGGTCCTGTATGAAAGATCGTTGCGGAACTGCTCCTTGATGAATCCGTGCAGTTTGATCGCCGTCCAATGCTCCTGCCCGGCCTTCTTTGGATCGTCCAGAAGCGGCAGAATCTTTTTCTTTACCTCCTCAGCCGCGATCTTGCGCCGTCAATCCCGCGTGCAAACCTGCAATGCTGCCGCGATGATCGGTCTGGCCCATTCCGGAGCTTGGGAGAGGTCGCCGGAACCGGTGATTTTCCCCTCCTCGACTTCCAGAAGAAGACGCGGCTCGGGGCGTTTGCCCTCGTGCGGGTCGGCTTCCTCGGAATTGTCGAAAAGGCGCAGGGCGGAGAGGTTCGGCAGCAGATGGATGAGGTTGCGCCGACTGTCGTCCCAGCGCCTGCGGATGGCTTCTTCGGGGATGTCGTGGCCGCCGCGGGCAGTGCGGGCTTTAACGCGTGCGAGGTTCAGTTCGACGGATTTCAGCCCGACATACCAGATTTTCACTTTGAGTCCGGCCTTTGCCGCCTGAAGAAGCAACTGGGTGATCGTCCGGCCTCCAAGCGTCGTTTCGAAGGCGAAGGTCTTTTTTTGATCAACGGCATTCTCCAGCATTTCCTTTCCAATCGTCCACGCATGGCCGTTGGCAATTTTCTGCGTCATATTCGGGTGGAGTTCGCGCATCTTTCGGGCCGCGTCATCCGGGTCGTAGAATTCCCGACCCCTCGACGCGAAGTTCGCCCCGCCGATGCTGCTCTTACCCGAGCCGTTCACGCCTGCGAGAACGTAGATCGTGGGGTCGTTCGTCATGGCCTGTTCTGGGCATGGGCAAGGGCAGCCTTCCCAAGTTCCTCGGGAGACGCGGAGAAGGCCTTCTCATAGGCTTCATGCGCTGCATCGGTCTGCATGGTGGCAAAGCGGGCGTCGTATTCCTCTCGAAGGGTCTTCAGCGGATCCCGCGCCGCAAGTTCCACGATCATCTGATCGTAAAGCTCGACCGAAAGAAGGATGGCCTCGCGCTTGCGATTGCGCGTGATGCCGACAGGTCCCGACTGGATGGCCATCTGGTACACACCCTTGAACTTGTTTTTCAGATCCGAGGCAGGAGCATCCGCCAGTTCCCGGGAAGTGGGCAATGCGTAGAGATTGTATATCGTGGCCATGTTTACCATATCGGCCATTTTTGCCATATAGTCAAGCGCCACCGCAGATTTGACAGCCCTCCATCCCGGTAGCGGAAACGGCAGGGAAGGGAAGGCACATCCGAATTGAGTCCAAAGCATTTTTATAGCGATTGCCAAAATTTTCCCAAAATAGAAACCTAATCTGGCAAGGAAACGGGACAACCGACGTATGCACACGCCGCGGACGCCTCGGAGAGGCGTCCCTACCAACAGATTGCGCATCAACGCCTTAGGGGTAGGGACGGCTCTCCGAGCCGTCCGCGGAGGCACACGTTCGTCCTACGGCTTCAAATTGGCCGACTTTTGGCAACCGCTATATACTACTCGGATTTCAACATCTAAGGACTAATCGTTCAGCGTTCCGGCGGCGCTTCGCTGTTCGGCATGTGCTTGGCTTCCCATACCCGCATGATTTCGCGCGCTATCGGGGCCGCCGTCGAGCCGCCGAACAGGTTGTCGCCGGGGTCCGTGCCTTCTATCATGACGGCTATGGCGATTTGCGGGTCGTCCGTCGGGGCGAAGCATACGAACCATGCTATGGTGGATTCGCGTCCGTTGATGTGTATTTGCGCCGTTCCTGTCTTGCCCGATACGGGCATCTGCACGTTGCGTTGCACTAGGATGCCCGTGCCTTCTGTGACGCACATGCGCATGCCGTCCATGATGCCTTTATACTGATCTTCATTCAGCGGCAGGATGTCCCCGTCCATATCGTGCGGGTGTTCCGTGTCCACTTTCAGGAGAGTGGGGGTGCTGCGGGTCCTGTGGCGGGTCAGCGACGTCGTGAACGCGCACATTTGCAGGGGTGTCACGAGCAGGTACCCTTGTCCGATGGCCATGTTGGCCGTGTCGCCCGGATACCAGTTGTCGTAGAAGCGGCGTTTCTTGTATTCGGGGTCCGGCACGACGGTGCGGTGCGTCTCGTTGGGCAGTTCTATGCCCGTGGGCTTGTCCAGTCCGAACATCCGGGCCGTGGCCGAGAGGTCGTCCACGCCGACGCTTATGCCGAGCGAGAAGAAGAACACGTTGCAGCTATTGGAAATGGCGTGGCGGATGTCCTGATCCCCGTGTCCGGTGCGCACGTCGCAGGGGAAGTTGCGGTTGCCCACTTTCAGGAAGCCGGGGCAGTGGACGATGGTGCTGTCGTCGAGCTTGCCGTGCATATAGGCGGCGGTGGTCGTGATGAGCTTGAACGTGGAGCCGGGCGGGTAGAGGCCCTGTATGGCGCGGTTCAGCCAAGCCCCCCGGTCGCGGATGTCGTTGTAAACCTTGCTCGGTATGAAGGGCGAGAGGTCGTTCAGGTCGAAGCCGGGTTCGCTGGCCATCACGAGCACTTCTCCCGTGCTGACGTCCATCGCCACCACGGCTCCGGTCTTGTCGCCCATCGCCTTTTCAGCCGCCGCCTGAAGGTCTAGGTCGATGCTCGTGAAGATGTTGTGCCCTTTCACCGGGGCCTTGTACTCTGTGCGGCGGTGCTGGAAGCCGCTCGGGTCCACGACCCAGATTTCCCCGCCGAAGGTGCCCTGAAGCACGTCGTCGAAGGCCAGTTCCAGCCCCGTGCGCCCCACCTTGCCCTTGAAGCGGAAGGTGCGCAGATCGTCGCTGCCGATCACGTCATCGTCGTTGCTCTCCTCTGTGGACACCACGAAGCCCAGCGTGTGCGCGGCAAGGCTGCCGTAAGGGTAGTAGCGCGCGCTTTCGGACACGATCTGCACGGGGCTGTCCACGGGCAGTTGCTCGATGAGCCGCGCGTACTGCTGCGGCGTGAGGTCGTCGAGCAGCTTCAGCGGCAGCAGCAGTTCCCGGCTGAAGTGCCGCTCGATGCCCGAGGACTCGATCTTCACGTCGGTCCCGATGATGCCGTTGATTATGTCCATATACCGCTGGACGACGTTCTGGCGCGCCGCGATGGCCACATGTTCGCGGTCCATGCTCTCGTCTCCTTTGTCCCGGTATTCGCGCACGAGGCGGAAGTATTCCTTGCGGAACTCGTGGCGCAATTCGTTCAGATAGACCACGGCGGAGAACAGGGGCCGGTTGCCCACGAGCAGGCGGCCCTCGCGGTCGTAAATGTCGCCTCGCGGGCCGG
>JBAZHO010000053.1:0-9266 GCA_041652375.1 Opitutales bacterium
GTGGAGGTTGACATCGTGGCCTTCTCGGTCACGACGGTCTCGATGATGATTTTCTCGGCGTTAGTCATTGGTGGTAGCGCCGTTGAGGCGGGCGAGAATTGATTGGATACCCTTTTCGGTCATTATGACGCGATCGTAGCGGGAAAGGTCTAGGGCGTTGATGTCGGCAGCCTCGACCATGAAAATGCGGGCCAGATTGCGAACCGCCAGTATGGTGTTGTCGGCCCAAGCGGAATCGACCACGAGGATCTTCTTCGCCTTGGCGTCGATGTTGGCCAGAATGCCGTTCACGAGGCGTGTCTTCGGCTCGGCCAGTTCAAAGCGCTCGATCACGTCGATCTCGCCGTCGCGGGCACGCTCATAGAGGGCGCGCTCCAAGGCAAGACGCTTGACGCGCTTGGAAAGTTTCTGCGTGTAGTCGCGCGGGTGCGGGCCGTGGCTAACAGCGCCGTGATAGTGCTGCACGCGAACGCGCGAGCCTTGACGTGCGCCGCCGGTGCCCTTCTGGCGGAAGGGCTTCTTGCCCGTGCCGTGGACCGTGCTGCTGGTGAGAGTGTTGGAAGTGCCCTGACGCTTGTTGGCCATATAGCCAAGAAGCACCTGCTTGAGCGCTGCGATACCCTTGTCGCCGTCGAATTCGGCGATGGGAAAATCGCGCTCAATGCTGCTGGTTCCGTCCGGTGTAAAAACGCGTAGCTTCATGTCGTGTGTCTTTCCCTCTTGTCTAGGCGCTCTTGCGTGCTTTGACGGCGCTGCGCACCATCACTTCACTGCCGTTGGGACCCGGGACGCTGCCCTTGACGAGTATAAGGTTCTTTTCGGGAAGAATCTTCACGATGGAAAGATTCTGGCAGGTGCGCCGATCGCAACCCATGTGGCCGGGCATGTTCTTGCCCTTGACAACGTGGCCGGGCGTCTGGCGCATGCCGATGGAGCCGGGGCGACGGTGCATCATGTGACCGTGCGTCGCGGGCTGGCCGGCCTGATTCCAACGCTTCATGTTGCCCTGAAAACCCTTGCCCTTGGAAACGCCTATGACGTCAACCATGGGGGTGTTTTCAAAACCGGATACCGTGAGGGTGTCCCCCACCTTGTAGTCGCCCGTGCCGAGAACTTCGCGCAATGACTGCGCGCTCTCCTGCCCGCCCTTGGCGAGGTGGCCCTTGACGGCCTTGGAGAGGTTCTTCAGCTTGCGCTGGCCAAACGCGATCTGGATCGCGTCGTAACCGTCGATGGCGACGGTCTTGACCTGCACTACGGGGCAGGGGCCGACTTCGATGACAGTCACAGGGACAAGAGCGCGGCTCTCGTCATAGACCTGTGTCATGCCTATCTTTTTGCCTATTAGTGTGTATAGCATTTTCCAAGAGGCAGGTGGACACGCGGGCGGCAGTGATGTCACGGCGCTTCCGTTTGAACTAGACCTGCATTAGAGGTTTTGAGGATATATAAAAGTACAGTAAGCTTGGGATGAGGTCCGAGCCTGAGTCTCCGTCTTTCTTCGAGTTCCGTCTGGTTGACAGGCTTTCGAAGCGTTCTGGAGAGACTGCCCTGGCGGCGACCGCCGGGTAAGTCATCCGGGAAAGTTGGTTAGACAACGACTTGGGGCTGCGCTTGTCAACAGTGCGTTGAACAAATTTTCGCTTTCGCCCGGAATCGCCCCCGGGATTACAGGACCGGCGCGCGCCTGCCTTCACGGCAGATGCGCGGGGCCGAAAAAAGGATTAGACCGTGATGGTGATATCGACGCCTGCGGGCAGATTGAGCTTCTTTAGCTCGTCCACGGTCTGGGCGGTCGGCTCGCAGATGTCGATCAGCCGCTTGTGGGTGCGCATTTCAAACGCATCCATCGACTTCTTGTCCACGTGCGGGGAACGGTTGACCGTGAATTTCTCGATGCGCGTGGGAAGCGGTACGGGGCCCGCCACACGAGCGCCGGAGCGCTTGGCGGTGTCCACTATTTCAAGGGCGCTCTGATCGATTACCCGGTAATCGTAGCCCTTGAGCTTGATGCGTATTCTTTGGCCAGTCATTGGATATCTGGGTGCCTGAGGCGTTGATTTTCTGGAATTGTGTGTGGATTGTGCCGCCTTGGCCGTCGTCTTTCAGACGCCCGGTCTGGCTGTCGCTGTCAAATAACGATCTTTTCGGAAAGTGACGTCCGGGCCGCCTGTGAAGGACGGCCCGGACGGTTGAAAGTTTAGATTGTGCGGGCTGCGCCCTTGCGGGTGGAGCTTGCGACGATCTTTTCGAGAATTGAGGACGGAACCTGTTCGAAATGGCTGGGCTCCATAGAGTAGCTTGCGCGGCCCTTGGAGATGGAACGCACGTCGGTCGAATAACCGAACATGCACTCCAGCGGCACGTAGGCTGTGATGATCGTGGCCCCCTGCTTGCTGTCGATGCTGTGAACCTGACCGCGGCGGCGGCTCACGTCGCCCATCACGTCGCCGGAGTATTCTTCCGGGGTCGTGACTTCGACCTTCATGATCGGCTCCAGCAGGACCGGGTTTGCGACCTTCATGGAATCGCGGAAAGCGAAAATACCGGCCATCTTGAACGCCATTTCGGACGAGTCCACTTCGTGGAACGAACCGAACACGAGGCGCACGCGGAGGTCCACCACCGGATAACCGGCGACGGTGCCGTTGCGCATGGCTTCCTTGATGCCTTCTTCGATCGGGCGGATGTATTCCTTCGGGATGACGCCGCCGATGATCTCGTTGACAAACTCGAAGCCCTTGCCCTTTTCGAGAGGCTCCATCTTGATCTCCGCGTGACCGTACTGGCCGCGACCGCCGCTCTGGCGGACGAACTTGCCAACGCCGTTGGCGGGATGGGTGATGGATTCGCGGTAGGCGATCTGCGGCTTGCCCACGGTGGCCTCGACCTTGAACTCGCGGAAGAGACGGTCGCGGATGATGTCCAGATGCAGCTCGCCCATGCCGGCGATGATGGTCTGCCCCGTTTCCTCGTCCGTGGAAACCACGAATGTCGGATCTTCTTCGGCCAGACGCTGCAGGCCGATGGAAAGGCGTTCTTGGTCGGCCTTGGAAGCAGGCTCGACGGACATCTTGATGACCGGTTCCGGGAAGGTGGGCGGCTCAAGAACGATGTCCACGGAGCGGTCGCTGAGGGTGTCGCCAGTGCGCACGTCCTTGACGCCGATCAGCGCGCAGATGTCGCCCGAATGAGCCTCATCGATCTCGACGCGGTCATTGGCCTGCATCTGCACCAGACGGCTGACGCGCTCTGTCCTGCCCGTGCGACGGTTAACAAGCACGTCGCCCTTGCGGACGGCTCCCTGATAAACGCGGAAGAACACCAGCTTGCCCACGAAGGGATCCGTGGCGATCTTGAACGCCAGACCGACCAGCTTCTTGGCGTCGCCGGGATAGACCTCGACGGGAGCGCCGTCGCTGTCGTGACCGATTGCCGGGGGAACGTCCAGAGGACCGGGCAGATAGTTCACAACGCTGTTGAGAACCTTCTGAATGCCCTTGTTCTTGAAAGCCGTGCCGGGGATGACGCCGATAAACTGATGGGAAAGCGTAGCCTTGCGGATCACGCGCATCATTTCGATGTCGCTGATAGGCTCGTCGGCGAGATACTTTTCGGCGAGCGCATCGTCAAAGGACGCCAGCTCTTCCTTGAGAATCTCGTGGTACTTCTTGGCTTCCGCCAGATAGGCGACCGGGATGTCCTCCTCCGAATAATGGGAGCCGGACGTGTCGTCCACGGTGTAGATGTGGGCCTTCAGACGTATGACGTCGATCAGGCCGTGGAAATTTTCCTCGCTGCCGATGGGCAGGTAAAGGGGATGCGCGTTCGCGCCTAGCTTCTTGCGGATGTCGTTGACGACATTGTAGAAGTTGGCTCCCGTGCGGTCCATCTTGTTGACAAAACATATGCGCGGCACGGAGTACTTGTTCATCTGACGCCACACAGTCTCGGACTGTGGCTGAACGCCGGCCACGGCGCAGAACACCGCCACCGCGCCGTCCAGAACGCGCAAGGAACGCTCCACCTCAGCCGTGAAGTCCACGTGACCGGGAGTGTCGATGACGTTGATCTGGTGCGGAATGCCCTCGTAGGGACCGCGCTTTGTAACCCACTTCGTGGTGATGGCGGCGGAAGTGATCGTGATGCCACGCTCCCGCTCCTGCTCCATCCAGTCCGTGGTCGCGCTTCCGTCATGCACCTCGCCGATCTTGTGGACCATGCCGGTGTAAAATAGAATGCGTTCCGTCGTGGTGGTCTTGCCCGCGTCGATGTGGGCCGCAATACCGATATTGCGGTGATACTCCAAGGGAACTTTTCGCTTGGGCGAATTAAGTTCCGAGAGCTTAATTTGAGCGTCGCTCATCTATCGTAAAATCCTGTGTTACTCCTGCGTATTGAAAAAGATAGCCCCAAACCAGCGCGCTCACCAGCGAAGATGGGCGAAGGCTCGGTTGCTCTGCGCCATCTTGTGCATGTCTTCCTTCTTCTTGACCACGTTGCCGCTGTTGTTGAAGGCCTCGACGATCTCGGAAGCGAGCGTTTCGCTCATGGAACCGCGACGGTTGCGCGCGGCCTGCACCATCCAGCGCAACGCCAGACCCTGCTGACGTTCAAAGGGGATTTCGAGCGGGACCTGATAGGTCGTGCCGCCCACGCGACGGCTCTTCACCTCGAGCTTCGGGCGCGTGTTTTCGAGCGCGCCAAGAAGAAGGTCAACCGGGTCGCCCTTGCCGATCTTCTCGGAAACCTTCTCAAAGGCTCCATAGACGATGTTCTGCGCAATGGACTTCTTGCCTCTGGTCATGACGATGTTGACAAGCTGGGTGACCAGCGCGCTGTTGTAACGGGGATCGGGCGTATGTTCGCGCTTTTCTGCTCTGCGGCGACGGCTCATGGAAATGTCTTTCTAAAGTGATTGCTGAAAACTCGGGGTGTACTACTTCTTCGCTGCTTTTGGACGCTTCACGCCGTACTTGGAGCGGCTGCGACGACGCTTTTCAACGCCCACGCAGTCAAGAGCGCCGCGCACGATGTGGTAGCGCACGCCCGGAAGGTCCTTCACACGACCGCCGCGCACGAGCACGACACTGTGTTCCTGAAGGCTGTGCCCTTCGTCCGGAATGTAGGCGATGACTTCCGTGCCGTTGGTAAGACGGACCTTGGCTACCTTGCGGATGGCCGAATTCGGCTTCTTTGGCGTGCGGGTCATTACCTGCACGCATACGCCGCGGCGGAAGGGATTGGAATGCAAAGCGGGGGCCTTGCTTTTATCCTGAGGGATGCTGCGCGGATTACGGACGAGTTGGTTGATCGTGGGCATGTTTCTTCAGATCTGACGAAAAGCGATAAAAACGTGGAAAATAGACCCGGACAGACCGACTGCAAGCACTTTCTCCGCATCCTTGCTGCGGAACAGCGCATAATCATCGCCCTGCCTTGAGGTATTTGTGATTTGGAACCTTGGCTAATACACCTTCCCCACCCCATCTTGCAAGACGCCTGATCGTTTTTGTTTGTATTAATAAAACGGGCAGGCCCGGCGGTGGATGAAAACCCACCGGCGGCCTGCCCGCAGAGAGTGTATGACGCGCAAGGTCTAGCTGTATATCTTGAGCAGCGTCTCGGCGATCTGGCTTGGCGTGGGCGATACGGCTATGCCCGCGGCTTCCAGCGCGGCGATTTTCGCCGCCGCCGTGCCCGAACCGCCGGACACGATCGCGCCCGCGTGGCCCATGCGCCGTCCGGGAGGGGCCGTGCGCCCGGCGATGAAGGCGGCGACGGGCTTCTTCACATACTCTTTGATGTATGCCGCCGCCAGCTCCTCGGCGTTGCCGCCGATCTCGCCGATCATGATGATGGCCTCGGTTTCCGGGTCCTCGTTGAAGAGTTTGATGGCGTCCAGATGGCTTGTGCCGTTGACGGGATCACCGCCGATGCCGATGCAGGTGCTCTGGCCGTAGCCGCGCTGGGTGAGCTGGTACACGGCCTCGTATGTCAGCGTGCCCGAGCGGGACACCACGCCCACCTTGCCGGGTCTGGCGATGTAGCCGGGCATGATGCCGATGTTGCACTGGCCGGGCGTCATGATGCCGGGGCAATTTGGCCCGATGAGGCGGCATTGCGGGTTGTCCCGCAGGGCGGCCCTGACTTCGATCATGTCGCGCACGGGGATGCCCTCGGTGATGCACACGATCAGTTTGATGCCCGCCTCGATGGACTCCATGATGCCGTCAGCCGCGAAGGGCGGCGGCACGAAGATTACGGACGCGTCCGCGCCTTCGTTCAGGACGGCCTCGCGCACGGTGTTGAACACCGGGATCGACGTGTCCTCGAACTTCGCCCCGCCCTTGCCGGGCGTGACGGCGGCCACGTAAGTCGTGCCGTAGGCGATGTTGTTAAGCGCGTGCTTTGAACCGGCCTTGCCGGTTATGCCCTGCCCCACCACGCGCGTTTTGCTGTTTACAAGAATGCTCATTACGAAATGTCTCTTTCTTATAATAGATTGTGGATGTCGCGCGTCAGTTGGCGTCGGCCACCAGTTCGACGATCTTCCGCGCGGCGTCGGCCATGCCGTCCGCCGACACGATGGGCAGTCCGCTGTCCAGAAGGGTCTGCTTGCCCTCGGCCACGGAGTTGCCCTCCAGCCGCACCACCAGCGGAACGCCGATGTGCACGTTGTTGGCCGCGCCCACGATGCCGTCGGCGATGGTCTTGCAGCTCATTATGCCGCCGAAAATGTTGACCATGATGCCCTTCACCTTGGGATCGGACAGGATGATGCGAAAGGCGTTCGTCACGGCCTCCGTCGTCGCGCCGCCGCCCACGTCCAGAAAGTTCGCCGGGCTGCCCCCGTAGTGCTTGATGATGTCCATCGTGGCCATCGCAAGGCCCGCGCCGTTCACCAGACAGGCGATGTTGCCGTCCAGCGCGATGTAGTTCAGGCCGAATTCGCCCGCGTCGATCTCCTTGGGGTCCTCCTCGGCTAGGTCGCGCAGGGCCGTGATTTCCGGGTGGCGGAACAGGGCGTTGTCGTCAAAGCCCACCTTGGCGTCGAGCGCAATCAGCTTGCCGTCGCCGGAGACGATCAGCGGGTTGATCTCGACCATCGAGCAGTCTTTTTCCCAGTATAGCTTCGCCACGCCGTCCATCAGTCTGGAGAACTGCTTGAACAGTTCCTTTCCGTCGAAGCCAAGCGCGTATGCCAGAATGCGCTTCTGATACGCGGACACCCCGTAGCTGGGGTCGATGTTCACGCTGACGATCTTTTCGGGCGTCCGGGCGGCCACTTTTTCGATCTCCACGCCGCCTTCGGTGGACGCGATGACAACGGGCTTGCCCTTGGCGCGGTCCAGAGTCACGGCAAGGTAGTATTCCTTGGCGATCTTGACCGTCTCGTTGAAATAGACCGTTCCGACGAGCTTTCCGTCCGGGCCGGTCTGGTGCGTCACAAGCGTGTTGCCCAGCATGCGTCTGGCCACGTCGAGGGCCTCCGCATGATCGGCGCACAGCTTCACGCCGCCTTTGTAGCCGTCCGTAAAGGTCCCCTTTCCGCGCCCTCCGGCGTGAATCTGGGCCTTCACGACCACGGGCCCTTCGGGCATGGCCGCGACTGCGTCGCTCATCTGTTCCTCGCTTTGCACCGCAGCGCCTTTCAGGACAGGGATGCCGTACTGGGAAAACAGTATCTTTGCTTGATATTCGTGAATATTCATCGTGCGTCGGATCCGCCGTGCGGACCCGGTTTCAATTATATGATTGGAAAAGAAACTCCTGTTGCCGGTCCTCCCCTATGCAGGAATTATGCAGGATTGCTCCGGCTCGGGAAGAATGGACAAAATCTGTCTCCAGCAACGCGCCGGACGACAATTGCACCAATGACCAAGGTCCGGGTTGAACCGGAACAATCACGGCCATCGCCGTCCTGCCCGGCTGGCCGGGGGGCGCGCACGACACACCGCGATGGCTTGCGTCCAGGACGAAGCGGGGCGTACCTCCCTTGCTGCATGCTATATCGCACGTGGGGCGCGAAAATTGCCAGCCCATATTTACTAAAACGCCTCCGCAAGCTTACAATACGCGTTCCAACTATATGACGGATTCGCCAGCCGCGCCGACCGCGCACGGTTCGGATTTTTGCGGATAACATGGGGATTCGCGGACTCGTCCCCGACCGCGCCGTCAGCGTTCGGAGCCAAGTTCGGCGCGGGATTTCTCGTCGGCCAGCCGGAGCGATAGCTCCTCCATGCGCTTTGAGACGCGATCGGCCAGTTCCGTCATGGAGGCCTCGTTTTCATCCTTGCCCATCATGAAGCGCCAGCCCGCGTTGCGCTCGAAACGGTGGGAAACAATGAAGGAGAGGTTGCTGGCCTCGGAATCGTTCAGTTCCGTGAGCCCCGGCAGGGCCTCGTCCGCTCGCGCGGCTGCGATCATGGAGCTGTCCAGCCGTTCTTTGGCCACGGCTCCAGACACAACTCGACTGTCGATGCTCCTGCGCACGTTGTTTTTTTACTTCAGCCGCCGCGTCAACGCAACGGATTTGACTGACCAGAGCGGCCCCAGACGCTGTCTGACGGTCCAAACACTGTTTTTTACGGCATTTTGCACGCGTTCATTCATCCCTTTGCCCGCTTTTTGGATTCGGGACAAAATCTTTGCGCTTGTAAAGGCGGCCCAAGTGGAGCTTCTATTCTGGATATGATGACCCAAGCAGCAACCACTCCGGAAGCCTTCGCTCCCGTTCTGGTGCAGATCGTTCTGGCGCTTTCAATAGCCGTCGGCCTGATCCTTGTCAGCCATATCTTCGGACAGCGGGCCAGGGTGAAGAACAAATACAAGGACACGCCCTACGAGTGCGGTCTTCCCATGCGCGGCCCGGCACACCCGCGCTTCAGCGTGAAGTTCTACCTCGCGGCCATGCTTTTCATCCTCTTCGATATCGAGGTGGTGTTCCTGTTCCCGCTTGCCGTCGTTTACCGCAAGCTGCTCTCCATCGGCGTGCCCATCCTGCCGCCTTTGCTGGCGTTTCTCTTTGTTCTGGTAGTCGGTCTTGTTTACGAGTTGAAGAAAGGCGCACTGGAGTGGGACCGTTAGCATGCGGTTTTATTGCCTAGCCTGACTTGGCCCGTTGACCCGACAGCACTTTTCTTTTACGTTAGCCTGAAGATGAGGCTGGACCGTTACCTCACCAAATCCCGGATAGTCAACATCACGAGCAAGGACCTCTCGGGGGCTTTGGGCGAGTTGCTTCGCGCCGCCTTGAAGGG
>JBAZHO010000054.1:0-9155 GCA_041652375.1 Opitutales bacterium
GCGGTTGCCAAAAATCGGCCAATTTGAAGCCGCAGGACGAACGCATGCCTCTGCGGACGGCTCGGAGAGCCGTCCCTACCCCTAAGACATTGATGCGCAATCTGTTGGTAGGGACGCCTCTCCGAGGCGTCCGCAGCGTGCGCATACGTCGGTTGTCCCGTTTTCTTGCCAGATTAGGTTTCTATTTTGGGAAACTTTTGGCAACCGCTCTAGAAGAATCGCGGAGAAGAGTTTTTGAACCACAGATTGGCAGGGATTTTCGCAGATTGTTGAAAAAGAAGATGTTCTGATTTTCCAATCCTTTTTTATCCCTGCTTATCTGTGGATAAAATTCTGGGTTTTATTTCGGTTTTCTTTTGGAAATCGCTCTAACACGGAGTACTATCAATGCTGTGTTTTTGCTTCTTTTCTGAAATTCTTCCTATCCAGAAATTCGTGTCGTCAGCGGGTATATTTCTCATCTGCATATGCCAGCGGACTTTTCATAATCGTCATAATTTCGGGCCGGAAGGCGCTGCTATTTGTCTGCGAGCCAGACCAGCCGCGAATCATGTCTTCGTCGTCCGTTGTCGCGCATCCATCGTCAGTGTATATTCAGTCCCTGTTGACGTCCCGGAAATGTGTCACTACCGTTAAGACAGTTATAGCATTTATATGCAATATCTTGTGGTTGTGACGGTTTTCCAATCACGGCCCGTGATGCGTCCCTTGTCATAGGGATTTCGCATTGCGGCTAGGCGTGTAAAATCTGCTTATGTCGCATCCGATTAGAAGAGTCTTCCTGCGCGATAAACGAATTGTTACGAAATCCAAACAGGTTCGGAAAACTAAATTTTGCCTCTTGCGTATTATTGGAAGTTATTCTAGATTCTGGGCGTATTCATAGGGCCATCTTCGACTTGCGGGCATGCTGATCGTTCAGAAAAAATTTCAGACTGCATGTGTCCGTTGTTGGCGGGGTTGTCCGGTTAGGTTCATGCCACACAATGTTATATCACAGGGAGAACAGGATAATGTCCGGCGGAATGGGGCGATTCATCAGGGGTTTGTTATCAGAAGAGGCCAGGCGGCGATACGCGCTGGATGGTTTCATGGCCGGAAAACCCGGCTCGGCGGAACGGGTGGCGAAACTTGTTCTGCGATCCGCGCCTCAAGTCCCCCGGCCCGGCAAGCCGTGGCTGTTGCCGGACTGCTACATTGAAATGGCGTGGATACCGCAGGGGCGTTTTCTGATGGGTTCCCCAGAGGGCGAATATAACCGCCTCGAAGACGAAACGCAGCATCAGGTAACGCTCAGCAAAGGCTTCTGGCTGGGGAAATATGAAATTACTCAAGGGCAGTGGACTGCGCTTATGGGAAGTAACCCAAGCAGTTTCACATACTCTGGACGCGCCGCGCCGGTGGAGAACGTCTCATGGGATGACGCGATGGAGTTCTGCAATACGCTGATGCGCAAGGAGCGGTCTGCCGGACGCTTGACGGCGGGTTACGAGTACACGCTGCCGACGGAAGCGCAGTGGGAGTACGCGTGCCGTGCCGGGACTGCGGGAGCGTTCCACTATGGAGACAATCTGGATTCGGACATGGCGAATTTTGACGGCAACTATCCTTTCGGACGAGGCGCGGAAGGCGTGTTCAGGGAACGGACAATGGCCGTGGGCAAATTCAGGCAGAACGCATGGGGTCTGTTTGACATGCATGGAAACGTATGGGAATGGTGCCGCGACGGTTACGGCGCATATCCGACCGGGAACGTCACCGACCCCGCCGGCGCGACAACGGTCGAGAAACGGGTCGTGCGCGGCGGCAGTTGGGCGGACGACGCCGGGTTCTGCCGTTCGGCGCGTCGCTATTACTACGAGCCGGGCTACAGCAAGCGCGACCTAGGCTTTCGCCTCGCCCTCGCTCCGGTCCAGTGATCCTCCGGCTGACGCAGGCGCGAGGGGACGGCGCAGGCCGACGGAAAAGAGGCGTCTGCAAACACGCATATCGCATATGACGGCAATTGACAAAAGTCCTCTAAGAGACCGGAAGAAGACCCTTTGGGACTCTGGCTTTCCCATCTGTGTTATAGCGTTTACCATAAGAAAACCGAAATAAACCACAGAATTTTATCCGCAGATAAGCAGGGATGGAAAAGGGATTGGGAAAATCAGAACGGCTTCTTTTTCAATAATATGCGTAAATCCCTTCTTATATGCTGATAAAAATTCTTCTGCATGTTCTTTCAATCCGCGTAATCTGCGGATCGTCTTTCCCGTATCCATCGATACGGCATTTGCCTTGTCGGGCGTGTCTTTGTTCCGGCAATCACGTCCGCAAAAAATGCGGCGCGGGCGGCGGCTTTGTTCCTGTTTCCGGTCGGGCGAACGGGGACTTTGTATTATCAGTAATCGGGTAATTCCAACATAATGGAGGAGCGTATGTCGGGCGGAATCGGCGGGTTCTTCAAGGGGCTTTTTTCGGCAAGGGCGCGGCTTGATGCGGCGTTGGAGGATTTGAAGAAAGGCGTGCTAGGCGCGGCGGAAAGAGTCGCGGAGATTGCCAAAGGAGATGCGCAGTTGCGCGATGCTGCCGCTACGGCGCTCGCGGATGTTGTGGAAAAGGGCGCGGACGGCTATTTGTGCAAGCGCGCTGCGTGGGCGCTGGAGCAAATCGGCAAAGGCAACCTTTCGCCGAATCAGCGTGCCGCGTATCAGGCGTATCTGGATAAGCTGGAGGCGGCGAAGAAGGCAGCGGATAAAACGTCGGAGGCCTCGTCAGCGTCTGTCAAAGTCGTTGCCGCGCGTTCTCCCGAACCACAATTCCTGCGCACGGAAAGAAACAGCCTTCCTCCGCCGTATGATTCAGTCCAGACGACCAAGAAAATCTATTCTGCGCCAAGCAAGAAAGCCGCCATTGCGTTTCTTAAAAAGCAGAATGTCACTGAACCATTTTATTACATCGAAATAGATACTCCCGAAGGTCGCTTCGGTATTGATAACGGTGGACGGGTGTACGACAACAAAGGCGCTTTCATCAAGGATGAGCCTGAGCCGGAGAAGGTTGATTACGATAATGAGGCCGTGGAGATCAAGGCGCAGCTTGATGCAGCAATGGCGAAGAAAGAGAAGAGCCTTCTCGTGCCGGAGGATGTTCTCCGCAAAGAGGCAGGTTCCCTTCGTGGACTGCGGGTTATCATCGAGGATGAATCCGCAAATTTCCATCTGCGGAGAATGGCGCTATGGTGGGGGGCGCAGTTCAAAGATGCGTCGTTCAACGATTTCCTGAAGAAGCGTTTTGTTGACGGAAAAGATCGGGTGAAGCTCTATCAGAAGGCCGAGTCCAGCCAGAGCGATATAGCCCGCGCGGAAGAAGGATTGCATATAGCGGCTGTTGACGTCCTTGGCGGGACTTTCCTCAGCAGCTTGCCAAGCAGGAATCCCACTGTCGTAATTGTCAAAATTGATGTCGGCTTCGGACACGCCTTGTTCATTCGCGGCGAAGGGCCGGGCATGAACTGGAATCGAGGTCTGCCGATGCAGAACATCGCCAGCGACAAGTGGAAATGGGAAACGAAGGCAGCCTCTTCGCCCTTCCTATACAAAGTGCTGATCGACGACAAGACATGGGCGGATGGCGATAACTGCAAAGCTGAATCCGGCAAGGAGAACAACGTTACGCCGAAGTTTGGCGCAGAGGAAGCGGCACAACGAGCAGCAGCGGAGGCGTTGCGCTTGAAACAGGAGCAGGAAGCGGCGGCCAAGGCAGCCGAGATCGCGGCGCTGATCGTGAATCTGGGGGATTGGCATCCCGTTGTCCGCGAAGCCGCTGCCGTGGCGCTGGAAAAGATCGGATTGGACAAGCTGACGCAAGCGCAGCGTGCCACGTGTCAGGCTTATTTGGATAAGCTGGCGGCGAGGAAGGCAGCCGAGGAAAAGGCGAGATCCAAGCAATGTGTGGCGCAAAACAGGGGAGAGAATATGTCTGGTGGTATTGACTATTTATCGGATTATAAAGTGAGAAACCGCACAGGATGGGTGTGTTGCTTTTCCGACAAGGGGGAAATGGCAATGGGTGCAGAGCAGCTCGCAAAAGCAGGTATCAAATCCGAGCGGCGAGTTAGCCCTAACGCCTTTTATTCATATTGGCTTGTTGTGGGGATTCCTAGCTCGCAACTGGACGACATTATTATGCCGATGATGCGTGATGGGAGATTTACACTTGGTGATGAATCGAGTTTTCCAACCTATGCATCGGTGGTGGCAGAATCTTCATCACTTTAACCTTATGAATCTCACGATTATTTGAGTCCCGCGACCATCTCGTCGAGGCGTTTTTCGGAGACCGGGGTGGGGGTACCTAGGTTTTGGGCGAAGATCGAGACTTTGAACTCTTCTATCATCCAGTGCAGTTCCTCTATCTTTGCCAGTTGCGCGGGCGTGTTCTTTTTTCGCGCTGCTAGCTTGAAGAGCGCTTCGGCGTAGGGGCGCACGCGGTCGAGCTTTTTGGCGTGTTTCACGCGGTCTATTCGGGCTTGTTCGGCGCGGGCGAGCATTGCCTTCAGGTAGCGCGGGAAGCACTGGAGCCTGTCCACGGGGGTGATCGACAGGAAGTTGTCCGGCATCAGGGCGGCCAGTTCTTCTTGCATCCCGGCGTACGGGGTCTTGTGCAGGAGCACGGCGCGGCGCAGTTCGAAGAGTTCCGCCAGCATGTCCGTGAAGCTTTGCGGCAGGCCGCGCATCCGCGCCACGGCGTCCGCCACGGTCTTGTCGAAGAGGGCTTTTTGCAGCGGCAGCAGCTTGCCGACGTCCGGGCGCAGCATGTTGCGCAGGAGCAGGGCCATCGCGGCGGACAGGAACTTCGCCGGGGTCGTCAGCGTCGCAAGGTCGGGTCCGACGCGGTTTAGCTCGCGCTTGAGGTCGCGCTCCAGCCACGCTATGTCGCGCCCGGCGGCCATTTCCGCCAGTAGCTGGAAGGCCGGCCCGGTGTTCGCGGCGGCTTCGTCCTTGGTGTGAAAGAGTTTCAGCGCCACGGTTCTGACGCTTGTTTTCGACTCCGGCGCGCGCGATTCGACTTTTTCGACCGCCAGTCCGGGGAAGGCTTCCATCGGCACGCCCGCGACTTCCGTCAGCACGAGCCGTTCCGGCGGGTCCTCAAAGCTCCACGTCGTCAGTTCCCGTTTTTCCCACTTTATCCGTGCCTGATGCCAGATTTTCAGTTCGTCCGGCTCCTCGCGCATGGCGGATTTGCGCTCATCGAGGCGGGCTTTGTAGGAATCGCGCAGGCGGTTCCAGTCCCGGTCCGCGGCGAGCACCTGCTGTTCCGTGTCCACGACCTGCACGCGGGTGCGCAGGTGCTCCGGAACTTCGCCTTCGGGCCAGTCCTGAGGGCCGACGCGCAGGGAATAATCCTTCCAAAGTATCTGCGCGAGCTGCTGGGCGAGCGGGACGGGGGAGGGCGTCAGCGCCTTGAGTATGGCGGGTGTTTTTTCCGCTATCGGGAAGAGTTGTTTGCGGATGTCCTTGGGCAGGCCGCGCAACATGGCCTCGACGCGCTGCTCGATGTAGCCGGGCACGATCCAGTCCAGCATCCCCGGTTGTAGGGCGTCGAACTGTGCCAGCGGCACGTTCAGCGTCGCCCCGTCGTCGGCCTCGCCGGGTTTGTAGGCGTAGGATAGGGCCAGTGTTTCGCCGCCGAGGTCCACCGCGTCCGGGAAGCCGCTCATGGCGCTCTCGTCGGCGGGGTCGAGCAGGTCCGCCTCGTTCAGGCGCAGAATGTCGTCCCTGCCGCCGTGCTCCTTGTGGAGGAAGCGGCGCAGGTCCGCCACGCAGCCCACGCCGGGTCCGATTCGGTCCGCGTAGAAGCTGAACATGCGGTCGTCGAGGCTCCACAGTTGGCCCCGGCGAAGGCGCGTCTGCCTCTCCTCGACGCGTTCTCGCAGTTCGCGGTTTTGTTCCAGAAACGGTATCACGTCCGTCACGCCGCCTTCGACGAGGCCCTTGCGGACAAAAATCTCCGTGGCTTCACCCGGCTGGATGGGTCCGAGGTTCACGCGGCGGCGGTTGACTTCCAGCCCGTAGAGGAAGCTCTTTTCGGTGCATACTGCCCGCTGGCCGCGCTCGTCCCAAGTCGGGGCCTCGTGGCTGCGCTTGATCAGGTGCGCGCCGAGCTGGAGAATCCAAGGGCTTTCGATTGCGGCGCAGGTGCGGGCGTAGAGGCGGGTCGTTTCCATCCACTGCGCGGCCATTATCCACGCCGGGGTGCGCGCGCCGGACACGCCGGACGGCTTGAGCTGGCCCTTGAACTTCTTGCGCTCGTCCTTGGCGGACTTTCTGTCGTAGAGGGCGCTGCCGGGGAAGATCATCGAGGCGCGGTTGTGCGTGGCAGTGTAGTGGTTGCCCTCGTCGCGCCGGGCGATGTTTCCCAGAAGGCCGGAGAGCAGGGCGCGGTGTATGGAGAAATACTCCGCGTCGGCCTCCGAGGTGCGGAACTCGTCCATCTCCTTCATCACCTGCGAAAGCTGCGCGTGTATGTCCATCCACTCCCGCATGCGGATATACGAAAGGAAGTGTTCCTTGCAGAACTTGCGCATCAGCCTCTGGCTGAGGCGTTCGGCCTGCCCGTCGTAGGCCTTCCACATGTTCAGCAGGGCGAGGAAGTCCGAGCGCGGGTCGTCGAACCTCTTGTGCATCAGGTCCGCCGCCTCCCGCGCCTCTGTCGGGCGTTCGCGGGGATCCTGAATGCTCAGGCCGGAGGCGATGACGAGCACTTCCTTCAGGCAGCCTTCCGTGCCCGCTTCAAGGAGCATGCGCCCGACGGTGGGGTCCACAGGCAGGCGGGCCAGACGGCGGCCCAGCGCGGTCAGTTCGCGCGCTTCGTCCAGAGCGCCGAGGTCCTGCAACAGTTCGTATCCGGCGCGGATGGCGCGTTCCTGCGGGGGGTCGATGAAGGGGAATGTCTCCACTTCGCCAAGGCGGCCCGCCTTCATGCGCAGGATGACGGCGGCGAGGTTCGCGCGGCGGATTTCCGGCTCCGTGTAGCGCGGGCGGCCCTCGTAATCCTGCTCGCTGTAAAGGCGGATGCATACGCCCTCTGCCACGCGTCCGCAGCGGCCCTTGCGCTGGTCCGCGCTGCTGCGCGACACGGCCTCCACGGGCAGGCGCTGCGTGCGCGTGGCAGGGTTGTAGCGGCTGATGCGGGCCAGCCCGGCGTCCACCACGTAGCGAATGCCCGGCACGGTGATGGACGTCTCCGCGATGTTCGTGGCGACGATGATCTTGCGCTTCTGGCTGGATGCGAAGATGCGCTGCTGGTCCGCGCCGGACAGGCGTCCGAACAGGGGCAGAAGCTCCGCCCCGCCTAGGCGCAGCTCGCCGAGCTGGTCCATCACTTCGTGAATGTCGCGCTCTCCGGGCAGGAACAGGAGCACGTCTCCGGGCCGGTTCATGGCGCAGATGTCCTGCACGGCCTGCACGGCGGCGTCGATGTAGGTCTGGTCCCCGGCGTCCTCAAGGTCCCCGTCCAGCGGGCGGTAGAACACCTCCACGGGGTAGCTGCGCCCTGTCACTTCGATGATCGGCGCTCCGCCGAAGGCCTTGGAAAAGGCCTCGGTGTCTATGGTGGCCGAGGTGACGATTATTTTCAGGTCCGGGCGGCGCGCGCGCAGGCTGTTCAGATAGCCCAGAAGAAAGTCGATGTTGAGGCTGCGCTCGTGCGCCTCATCCAGTATCACGGCGTCGTATTCCGTGAGGAGAGGGTCGCTTTGCACCTCGGAGAGCAGCATGCCGTCCGTGGCGAACTTTATCATGGTGTCCTCCGCCGTCTTGTCGGTGAAGCGGATTTTCGCCCCGACCTGACGGCCCCATTCCACGCCGAGTTCCTCCGCCACGCGGCGGCTCACGGACAGCGCGGCCACGCGGCGCGGCTGCGTGCAGGCGATGCGTCCGCCGACGCCGCATCCGGCCTCCAGCAGCATCTTGGGCAGTTGCGTCGTCTTGCCCGAACCCGTCTCGCCCGCGATGATGAGCACCTGATTGTCCCGCATGGCCTGCACGATCTCTTTTGAGCGCATGGCCACGGGCAGGTTGTCCGGGTAAGTCACGCGTGGCAACAGCAGGGCACGTTTAGCGCGCAATTCCTCGGAGCGGACGATCTGCTTTTCGATGCCGCGCAGGCGGGCGGCGTCGTCGGGGCGGAGCTTTTCCAGTTCCGCGAGCATGCGCAGCCTGTCGCGCACCATGCAGTTTTGCAGGCGCGCGCGCAGTTCAGCCGCAGTATGTTGCTTGCCGTCCATCCGTCCTAGAATGCGTGAAAGTGGGGAGAATGAACACCCATCGCGCGGGGCTCAACAACGTATCTCGCCCTCGCTGCCCTGCTTGATGCTTGAAAAGACGGGGATAACAGTGCAACAAATCATTCTTGCAGAGTAATACGGACGGCTGTCCGGCAGTTGCGCGACGCATGGACGCGCCTGCCGCCAGTGGACGGCGTCGAAATACCAGCTTGATGAGCGAATACAGCGAACACGAAGACAACGACCCCGGGAGTAGGGGCACCGCCGCAGGGCGGGCCCAAGATTCGGAACACGCGCGATCCCGCGACGGCTTGCTGCGCCCGGTGCGCGGGGGAGGATTTGGGACATGGTAGCCCTTGTCGCAACCGTGATCATCACGCTGGGCGTGTCCGCCATGTGCTCATTGCTTGAGGCGTTCATTCTCAGCAGCACCGTCGCGGACATCGAAGCGCTCAAACGCAGTCGTCCGCGCATGGGCCAGATGCTGGAACGCTTCCGCGAAGGCATCGACGTCACCAGTTCCGCCATTCTGACGCTGAACACCGTGGCGAACACCCTCGGCGCGACGCTCGTCGGCCTGCTGGCGTCCAGACACTTCGCGCACACGCCGGACATGCACTTCATGCTCTGGGCCGTTCCGGCGGGCATGGTCGTGGGCATACTGGTGTTTTCCGAGATACTGCCCAAGAACATCGGCGTGGCCTATCGCAGGCAGCTCCAGCCCGTGCTGGTGTATCCGCTGATGGTCGTGCGCTTTGTCATGTGGCCCGTGGCCGTGATAGCCCGCTACACGATACGCTCGCTGCTCCCGTCGGACGAGCGCAAGGACTCAGGCGAATCCGAGGACGAGGAAATCCTGCTGCTGGCGGACAAACAGGCC
>JBAZHO010000055.1:0-9039 GCA_041652375.1 Opitutales bacterium
GCTGGACAGCGACGGGCACGTCATCTACGACCCCTTCCCCACCACAGGCAGCGCGGGCTTCGATCTGGACGCCGTGGGCGTGAGGTATTTCGCGGCCAGCACGGGCTGGATGAACACATGGTTCGGCGAGGCGTATATCTTTGCCGAGGGCGGGAGTTGGATATTCAGTTCCGACAACGCGACTTTCCAGTATATCAGCCCCATCGACGATGCCAGCGCGTGGTTCTACGACCTTCAGATGGGCTGGATATACGCTGACTCCGGCAGCTATCCGTATCTCTACGTGGAAGCGCTGGGCCAGTGGGTGTATTTCTACTACGACCACGCGGACGCGGACCGCTGGTACTGCCTCTGGGACGAGTCCCTTGCCGCCGCCCTGCCCGACTATCCCTACGCCAGCGCAACGCAACTGGCCGCGCTGGAGCGGTAGGCGGACGCAACCTGTCAGGACACGCAAGGCCGTGTCGCATGCACGCAATGAACGTATTTACGATGTGGTAACTGAGCGACCCGCCTCATACAAGGCCACTCCGGCACGTTCTATGTGCTCGCGCAGCGCCGGATTGCCGATGCTTTCAAAGCCTACGACATCGAACTTGTACGGCAGCGGAAGCTCGTCCAGAACCATGGACAAACGCTCGACATCCAGAGCCGAATCTAGCCCGAAAACGGCGATGTCTATATCGGAATTGCGCCTCGCCGTCCCCTTGGCGCGGGATCCGAACAGAACCGCCTTGCCGAGGTTTGGAAAAGACTCCAGCACCCGGCATATCAGGACAAGTTCACGATCTGAAAGCCCGGTGTTCATTCGGACTCAAGTCTGGCTTTCAAAGCCTTGTGAAGTGCGGAAAGCTCGCTGAGATAACGACCCTTCACCTCTGTCAGATTCATCTCGAACGTGGAAAAATCGTAGGTATGGGAAAGCGCGTTGCGGTGCAGCATCATGTCTATCCACACCTGACCGTCAGAAACAAGCTCTGCGGCATAAGCCTCCTTGATGACCGAGCGCGCGCCCACCGGGGCGGGTATGACTACCCCGTTGTGTTCAAGCCAATCTTTCATAAGCTTCCAAGCCAGCTCGTAGGAATACTCAAAACGCTGAATCAGCCCCTCCTGTTCGAGGTCGGAATACTCGTCCAGACTGCGGGCCTCCAACGCAGAGCGCAAAAGCTCGAACGCTCTGTCGAAGTTCTGAAATCTCTGCTTCCAGCGAACGTCTTTCATGGTCGCGGATAATCAAGCAGATGAAACGGCTCAAAGCAACCCGCAGCTTCATGGACACGTACGTTCCGCATTTTGGCTGGAAACCGCAGGCATCATGATGCAGGCTGAACGTTTACAGGAATCCCCCCGCATTTCCAGATGAAGCGCTTCTACATCACCACCGCCATCGACTACGCCAACGGCAAGCCGCACCTCGGCCACGCGTCCGAAAAGACCCTCACGGACGTCATCGCCCGCTACAAGAGGCACATGGGCGTGCCGGTACACTTCCTGACCGGGCTGGACGAGCACGGCACGAAGGTGCAGCAGAGCGCGGAAAAGAAGGGCGTGTCGCCCCAGCAGTTCGTTGACGAGGTCGCGCCGCTGTTCAAGGCCCTGTGCGAGAAGCTGGAGATATCCAACGACGACTTCATCCGCACCACCGAGCCGCGCCACAAAATCATCGTGCAGGAATGCCTCCAGAAGCTCTACGACAAGGGCGAGATCTACAAGGGCGACTACAAGGGCTTCTACTCCGTGCGTCAGGAGCAGTTCGTCACCGAGAAGGAACGCCTGCCCGACGGTTCATGGCCGGAGGTTTACGGCGAGATCACGGAGATCGTCGAAGCGAACTACTACTTCCGCCTCTCCAAGTATCAGGACTGGCTGCGCGACTTTCTGGCCAACAACGACTTCGTGTTCCCCAAGTTCCGCCAGAAGCAGGTCGTGGAGTTCCTTAAGGAGCCGATCAACGACCTCTGTATTTCCCGCCCCAAGGAGCGCCTCGAATGGGGCATCGAGCTACCCTTCGACAGCGGCTTCGTCACCTACGTATGGTTCGACGCCCTGCTCAACTACGCCAGCGCCGTGGGCCTGTACCGCGAAAACTTCGAGGACTACTGGCCCTGCGACTGGCACGTCATCGGCAAGGACATCCTCGTGCCCGCGCACTCGGTCTATTGGCCGATCATGCTCAAGGCGCTGGACATCCCGCTGCCCAAGGGCCTGCTGGTGCACGGCTGGTGGCACCTTTCCGGCCAGAAGATGAGCAAGAGCGCGGGAGTGACGGTCGATCCAATGGAAATCGCCGAACAGTTCGGCCCGGACGCGCTGCGCTACTTCCTCACGCGCGAGATGAACGTCGGGCAGGACGCGGACTTCACTTTCGACATTTTCATGGCCCGCTACAACGGGGACCTCGCCAACAGCCTCGGCAACCTCGTCAGCCGCCTGCTGAACATGACCGGCAAGAGCTTCCCGGACGGCCTGCCGGGCGCGAGCATGGACAGCGAGCTTGAACTGGAACTCCAGAAGCTCTGGGAAAGCACGCGCAAGGACGTGCTGGACATGTTCGAGAACATGGCCTTCCACAGCGCGCTTGAGAAGATTTTCGTCTTCATCACGGCCATAAACCGCTACGCGGAGCAGCGCGCGCCGTGGAAGCTGGCCAAGGGCAAGGAGGAGAACGATCTGGTGCTGTACGAGACAAGCCTCGCCACGATGGCCGAAGGCCTGCGCCTCGCCGTGGCCGCGCTAGCCCCGGTGATGCCGGGCATCTGCCAGAAGATCTACAATCTGCTGGGCATCGGCGAGATCGGCCTCTGGAAGGACGAGTTCGACTGGGGAACCCGCCTCAAGGGCAACATAATGGGCCAAAAGACCATCCTCTTCCCCAAGCCGGAAATCAAGATCGAGGGATAAGGCAAATCCAGCCGCTGCACGGCTTATCTTGCGACCGTAACAATCCCGTAAAACCGCCGGGATTGACCACGTGGAGTTTGCTGTACGCCTATCGACGGGTTACGTATGCAATGTCGGCGGACCGACGGCTTCCTCTTGGCGCAATGCCTCTTGGAAGGAATGAAGGGGGTTGGAATGGCAATCAAAAAGCCATCCCGGGCTTTGGTCATAATGGTTTCCCGGATCAATTCCGGGGAGTCCCGCGTGGAGCTTCATGCTCTTACCGGCAATTATCTAAATTGTTAGTGAGAGGATCAACAAACTCATGAAAGACCATGAGATACGCCGGATAACAAACAAGACCGATATAGACAACCTTGGCAGGACATTCCGCAAACAGGCGAAGAAAATCACGGGGGTTCCCGACGCCTTGAAAGACAATTGGTGGGAGAGCGATATTGCTGACATTGCTGCCGCCTTCGACATGATTAAGTCCCGCGACGAGGCTGTTTTCAAAGAATTGAAACGGTGGTGTCAGAAAGAATACGACCGCTTCAACTGCGGCTGGCACGAGAACGAACGAATCGTCGTCGTGCGCATCGAATCGGGCATGAACTCCTACACGAGGCGCTTCAAATACATGCGCGCCGCGCTGGAGCTGATGAAGCTGGGCAATGCCATGAAGTGCCCATTCATCGCAAAGCACAGGCTGCATATTCCGAAAAAGAAAGGGCAGATTGCAAAGCCCGATGCCATATCCTTCGACCACTGCATTCCGCAATGCAACGGCATCGGAGCCGTCAACAGCCCGATAATGTTCTGCTCGCGTGAGGCGAACCAGAAACGGGGAAACCTGAAACTTGAAATATGGCTTACCTTCGCGCCGGAAATCCTCGGATACGCCGACGAAATCGCCACATTCAGGCGCGGCCTCAACAAACAGGCCAAAGCCAAGACCACACCCATCAAGAACGTTGTCATCGACGCATCAAAGGACTTCCCCACCACCAGAGAAGTCCCCTGCCGCAAAGCACAAATGCATATGCCCGAATTGGCAGTTCGACATGCTTGATGCCATACGGCTGGATGCTTGAGTATTCGTCGAGGGGGAGCATGATCTCCCCCTCGATGGACCGGATCCCCACAGGGCCGCTTGAGCGCGACGGCGCACGCTTCATGCAGTTGCTTGAGGCCGTGCGCGACGCTGCCATTGAGGACGGGCACTGGAAGCTGGTCAGCATCTCGCTGGGTTCTGAGCGGCTGATCGACCCGCTCGCGGTGCTCGAATCCATCTACGAAACTGGGGACCGGCACTGCTACATCGAGCAGCCCGAAGGCGGCGAAGCCCTTGCCGGGGCGGAGGCGATTATCGAGCGCACTTTCACCGGAGCCGCGCGTTTTGAAGAGGCGCGGGACTTTGCCCGCGAGCTTTTCGAACACAGCGTGGCCGTGGGTCAGCTCGACCTGCCGATGTCCGGCCCGAAGCTGTTCTGCGCCTTCACTTTCGAGGATTCCTCCGCGCCGGAAGCGCCCTTCGCGCCCGCAACCCTCTTTGTGCCGCGCTGGCAGGTGTCGGCCAGAGACGGGGCATACGTGGCCACGGCCAACCTGCTCGTGACCCCGGACGGCGACCTTGAGGAACAGGCACGCCGCGCCCTCGATGCACACCGCAAATTTTCCACCTTCGCCTATGCCCGCAGCAGAGGCCCGGACGCCGGGGCCACGGGCGAACTGCGCGAAGAGAACGCCGCATGGTACCGCGGGGGCGTCGAAAAGGCGCTTGGCGAAATCCGCGCCGCCCGCTGCTCAAAGATCGTGATTGCCCGCAGCGAGAAGTTCGTTTCAAAGCAGCCCTTGCACCCGCTCGCAACGCTCGCCCGCCTGCGCAACATTTACCCGTCCTGCCACTGCTTCTCCTTCGCCGGGACGGACGGGCTGTCCTTCATCGGGTCCACGCCGGAGCGCCTTGCGCGTGTGGAAAACGGCATGCTGGACACCGAGGCCATCGCGGGCACGGCTCCGCGCGGTGCGAACAGCGCCGAGGATGCCGGACTGGCCGCGGACCTCATGGGCTGCGACAAGCAGATGCGCGAACATATGGCCGTGGCGGAAACGATTGCCGCCCAACTCGCCGGACTTGGGCTGGATTTCGGCCCCATGCAGCGCCCCCGCCTGTTGCGGCTGGCCAACGCGCAACACATCCGCACGCCATTCCGCGCCGCAGTGCCCGAAGGCATGCACATTTTCGACATAGCCGCCGCCCTGCACCCCACCCCTGCCACGGCGGGGCTGCCACGGGAAAGCGCGCTGGACAGTCTGCGAGAAATTGAAGGCTCTCCGCGCGGCCTTTACGCCGGGCTGACGGGCTGGACCGGCGCGGACGGCGAGGGGGAACTTGTCGTGGCGCTGCGCAGCGGTTTTGTGCGCGGGCACGAGGCGATTCTGTTCGCCGGAGCCGGAATTGTGGACGGTTCCGACCCCGTTGATGAGGAGAATGAGACCCGCCTTAAGATGAGCGCGCTTGCAAAATCCCTAGGTTGAACAAAAACATGCGGAAAACACGTTCTCAGCTTTGACAAAAATCTATCCCATTCAACTAATAGTCAATTTCTTACACATTCTCCCCCGGTCCAGCTTGACCGGACATGCATAGGCTCCTAAAACTAAAGGACAGAATGAGGATCCGCATCATCCGTTTTGCCGCTTTCGCCGCCGTGGCAGCCCTTGTCTCGGGTTGCCATACACCCCCCCGCCCCAATCCGGGCGATACCGTTCTAGTCCCGGGAGCCCCGTCTGCTGACTGGATCGACCCCACGCTCATCTACGGCAGCGGCGCGGAAGGGCTCAACATGCGCGACAGCGACTTCGCCGGAGTCGGCAAACGCATCGAGAACCTCCTTCCGACAGTTTATTTCGAAACGGACACGGCCTTCGTGGCCCCCGGCGAACGGCCCAAGCTGGCCGAGGCCGCCGAACACCTCAAGCAGTATCCGCAGGACAAGCTACTGATTGAAGGCTTCTGCGACTGGCGCGGAACCCGCGAATACAATCTCGCCCTCGGCGACCGCCGCGCGGGCAGCGTGATGCAGTATCTGATCGATCTGGGCATCGACCCCAGCCGCGTCCAGACCCTTTCCCACGGCGACCTTGAGGCGCAGGAAAATGTAGCGGCAGACCTGATGAAAGAAGACCGCCGCGCCGCGCTGGTCATCATCCGCTAGGAACGCGCCGCCCCGACTTCGCGCGCGCCGCGCGCCCCCGGTTTCGGACTCGCGGCGCTTGGGGAACACTTACTTACGCATGGGTTCGGCCTTCGCGCGTCTTGCGCATGCGGGGGCACGCATCCAAAAGTAGCTTATTCGCTTTGCGCGGATACCGTTTGAGAATATGTTAGTGGAACACGGTAACATACGGATTTACTCAACACACTAAGGGAACAGCCATGCTGGACATAATCAGAAAGACATTTTTCGTGGGTCTGGGCGCGACGGTCATCACCGCCGAACGGCTCGGAGCCAAGCTCGACGAACTTGTGCAGAAGGGGAAAATTTCCTCCAAGGAAGCGCAGGAGATGACCGGCAAGATCATCGACGAAGGGCGCAAGGAATTCGAGGAGGGAAGCTCGAAGATCGCCGACATGCTCGACGACATGCTCCGCAAGGCTAACTTTGCCCGTGAGAATGACTTCAAGGACCTTGTTGCGCGCGTCGAGAAGCTCGAAGCCGCGGCCAAGCCCGCAGCAAAGCACGCAGCAAAGGCTGAATAGGCCCGACATCATTTTCGCCACGGAAACGCCTTGAAGCCCTTGACCCTACTGCGCGACGCTGGCAGGGCGCGGGAAATCCTCGCCATACTGGTCCGCTACGGTTTCAGCAACCTGCTCGAGCAGATGGGCTTGCCATCACGACTCGTGCGGGCCGTGACCTCGCGCGAAGTGGCCGCCATGAGCACATGGCAACGCCTGCGCCACGCCATAGAGGACCTCGGCCCGACCTTCGTGAAGATGGGCCAGATCCTCAGCACGCGCCCGGACCGCGTGCCGCACGACCTCGTGTGCGAGCTTGAGAACCTGCGCGACCAAGTGCGCCCGGAAAAGGCGGAAGACATGCTCGCCGTGCTCAAGGCGGAGCTTGGCGGCGCGGTGGAGGACCACTTCAGCGAGTTCGACGTCCAGCCCATAGGCAGCGGCTCCATCGCGCAGGTGCACCGCGCCGTGCTGCGCAGCACCGGGGAGACGGTGGCCGTCAAGATACAGCGCCCCGGCATCGAACGGGCCATACAGGCCGATCTGGACATACTTGCATGGATGGCCAAGGAGACGCACGAACGCGTGCCCAACCTGCGCCCCTACAACCTGCCCGATCTTGTGGAAGCCCTGCGCGACAGCCTGCGCGTGGAGATGGACTTCTCCAACGAAGCGCGCAACGCGGTGCTCTTCAGCGCCCGCAACCCGCACTACCCGCACGTCTTCGCCCCGAAAGTGATGGCCGACTTCACGACCCGCCGCCTGCTCGTCACCGAGCTTGTCCACGGCGTATCGCCCGACAAGGTCGAACTGTCCCCCGAAAAGAAACGCGAACTGGCCCGGCTGGGCGCGGACAGCATCTTCCACCAGATAATCACCTCCGGCTTCTTCCACGCCGACCCGCACCCCGGCAACATCCTCGTGACGCCCGACGGACGCATATGCTTCATCGATTGGGGCGTGGCCGGGCAACTAACGCGCAAAATGCGCTACCGCCTCGCGGAACTGCTGGACGCGGTCGTGCATCTGGACCCCGAACGCGTCACGCGCGTCGCCATCTCCATGAACGAGACAGGCCGCCGCCCGGAGGAAGAAAAGCTGGAAATGCAGGTCACGAACGTCTTCAACCGCTACGGAGACGACTTCCGCCTGTCCCAGATCGGCCAGATAATCGTGGACCTCTTTTACGCGCTCGGCCAGAACGGCGTGCGCGTCCCCCGCGCCTACACGATGCTCGCAAGAGCCGTGGTCAGCATAGAACACACAGGCCGGGAACTGGACCCCGACTTCGACATCGGCGCGGCGGCCAAACCCTTCATTCAGAACCTCGCGCGGGAACGCACCCGCCCAAGGACCATAGCGCGCAACATAGCCCGGACCATCGGCGGGAACCTGCAAAAACTCCGCGAACTGCCCGGCGACCTCCAACGCATAGCCCGCCGCCTCGAACGGGACGACCTAGGCATCAACCTGCACCACCGGGACCTGGAACCCTTCGGCAACGACGTGCAGAAAAGCGCCAACCGCCTGTCGCTGGCCGTGATCCTCGGCGCGTTGATCATAGGCTCCTCCATCGTCATAACGACCGGCATCAAACCCCTGATATGGGGCTACTCCGCAATAGGACTCATAGGCTTCATGTTCAGCGGCATCCTGGGCATGTGGGTAACGCTGGACATCCTCCGCCACGGAAGGCACAAGTAGCGCCCCGAAGCGCCTCGACGCGCGTCCCGACGCCCCAGACGTCCCCCCGACGTGCCTCTACGCGCTCCCCGACGCACGACGCCTCCCCGACGCACGACGTCCCCCCGACGCGCCCCTCACCGCCCTGTCGGCAGATCGATATCGAGGACGGAAATCGGGTGATCCGTTATCGTGCTATGGAGAGTCCCGTTGCAGATGTGACAGAAATACATCGTCTTCAGGTATTTCTTTTCCGCGAGGACAGGCGCGAGGTCGGAAATCTTTCTGGCTTCGGGATGGGAATCGCGGATGAAATGATAGAACCCCTTGGCCCCCTTTGACGCGTTGCACGCCCTGCAAGCCCAAACCATGTTGTGAATCCCCTGAATCCGGTCGCAACCGGGGCAACGCTCGTTAACGACAAGGGATCTGGCGACGATATGCTCCCATTGGAGATTATCCCCCGCACCGCAGTAAACGCACTCCCTCGGCCCCTGAACGAACTGCTGATCCTCGCGCAGAATATCCGACCACTTAGTCTCGTCATCCCGCAACTCGCGGAACTTGGCCTTGATGAAACCGTAAGCGTCTTTCTTGGCATTGGGTCCAAAGGCGCTCCTGCCAATGATCTTGGCATATTGAAAAAAGATCAGGTCGCGGATGGTTTTAACTTCTCTGTCCGGCATGGCGTAATCTCCGATTGGAGAAAGCATATCAGACACTTCCGC
>JBAZHO010000056.1:0-9002 GCA_041652375.1 Opitutales bacterium
GGACATTCCCCCATAGCGCCAACGGCGCGACATGAGATAGCCCGGGGTAGAGCGAAGCAAACCCCGGGTAAACGATTTAAAAAATACATTCTGGAGCGCTGCAAGCGCGGCCCTCTTTCCGCATTACAGGCCAGAAGGCCGCGCCTGCAGCGCTGCCAGAAGTGTCCACAAGTCAAATGGAACTACTATAATCGACAGATTGGATTTCTATTTCGGAAAACTTTTGGCGTCCGCTCTAGCCGGGAGCCGCCTACATCAGGTTCGGCAGGAACCAGAAGCAGAGGCCGACGATGATCGTGGGCGGTATGGCCCCCAGAAGGAGCTTGAGCGGGGAAATGCCGCTCTCGCCGAAGAAGCCCGCCAGAAGGGACTGGCCTGCGGGATTCGGCGCGTTCGCTATGACGGTCAGGCCGCCTCCCGTCACCGCGCCGAAAACCACTGCGTGCTGAAGCGCGGGATTATTCGCAAACTCCGGGACCTGCGAGGCAAGATAGGTGATCGCCGCGTTGTCGTTGAAGGCCGTCAGTCCGGTCGCCCCCAGAAAGAGGGTGACGGGCTTGAGCGACGAGAGCACGGGTTCGATCCACCACTGCTGCAACTTGCCGTGCGTGACCAGCGCGGCCAGAAAGAAGCCCACGAGCATCGGCGCACGGATGTCCAGCCCGCCCTGCCACGTCTTTGTGGACATGTAGAACGCGATGAAGAACAGAAAGCCGCCGAGGAAGAGCGGCGGATGGTGCGCCGTGGCCACCGTCCACGCCATGAAGCAGAGGACGCAGGCGATGATCCAGTTCGGAACCGGCTCCTCGCCGTCGGGCCGCCCGTAGTTGGACACGCTCTTGACCTTGTGGTTGAGGTTGGCGAACTGTGCCTTGAAAACGTAGTAGTAACCCACGGTGGACAGGATGATGCCGATCGCGGCCTTCCACCCGTAGTTCAGGAACATGAACTTCATGCCCCAGCCCCACTGCTCGGCCACCATCAGCACCGGCGGCGCGGCGAAATGCGTCAGCGTGCCGCCAACGGACACGTTCACGAACAACAGGCCGATCGTCCCGTATTTGAGGTTTTCCGAGGGATTGAAGCGGTAGAACATGCGCGAGAGCATGATGGCGGAAATGGTCATCGCAGCCGGTTCCGTTATGAAGGAACCCAGCAGCGGGCCGACGATCAGGATGGCCACCCACCACGACGCGGGGCTGTTCGTGCCAAGGCCGCGCGCAAGGAAGCGCAGGCAGCGTTCCGCGAAGCGGATGACGGGCCGGGTGTGGGCCATTGCCATGATGATGACCACGAAGAGGGCTTCTTTGTAGTCAACCTTGTAATCGACGAACGAGGCGAAGTCGTGAAAGCTGTAAAAGACCATCACCGCCAGCATCAGAGGCAGCAGCCATATGCCGAAAATGGCCTCCACCTCGCCCAGCAGGTGCAGTATCTTGGCCACCACGCTCACGTCGTCCTTCGCGTTGGCAAAGGGCTTCGCGTCCGCCGTGCGGCCTTCGCGCACTATGCGTTCCTGATGGCTGGTCTCCAGCTTGTGGGCATATCTGCTGATCGGCCCGGCGAGAAAAGTGTGCAGCACCGCGAGCAGGAAGATCGCCGTGGCGACGGCGTTGAAGGGCGTCTGCCGGGCGCGGCTCTTTATGATGTTCCAAGCACCGGTGATGTTATGCTCGCGCTCGTATCGCTGGTATTCCTCCAGCGGCGGAGGAATGCGTGAGTTATCCGGATCCACCACCTCATGCTTTTGTACATCCTCAACGGACGTTGCTGAAAGGGGGGTAGAGCCGGATAGTGGAGTAGTTTCGCCTGCCTTCGTTACTTGCGCGCACGCAAGGCACGAGAGCAGACAGAGTAGTAGAATCCTGACTGGAAGCATGTTACCTGCAACTTACGTTGTCCCCGTCTATCCGCCCATAGCCCAACACGAGGCAGACCCGTTTGTCAACCAATAGGCATAAAGAATGTTAACTTATGCTTCAGAATCCAGAACAAAGCTCATGGACAAAGTCCTTCGCCGGGCGCGGGAAACGGCTCAAACCCTTGGAATTTGCCCTGTTCCGGGAGCGCGGACGGGCCGGACGAATGCTGCGGGCCAAGGGGGCGGGATGGAAATATGCTATCGCGTTCGCGGTATAAATTTAAACAAGGCTTGCACCTAGGCCCCGCTCATATTTGCCTGAACTGCATATGCGTCTTCGCAGTTTCAAAGCTCTGCGCCCTGGTACCCCAGAGGCAATGTTGGTTTCCGCGCCGCCCTACGATGTGGTGAACACCGAGGAGGCCCGCGCGATCGCGTCGGGCAACCCGCTGTCGCTGCTGCACGTTTCGCGCGCCGAAATAGACTTCGCGCCGGGTCAGGACCCGCACGCGGACTGCGTTTACGGGAAGTCCCTTGAGAACTTCCGCATGCTTGTGGACGGCGGCCACCTTCGGCGCGACGCGGCTCCGGGGCTGTTCCTGTACGAGCAGCAGCTCGGCGCACACGTCCAGCAGGGCGTCGTGGCGCTGTGCCTTGTCGAGGAATACGACGACAACACCATCCGCAAGCACGAGAAAACGCGCAAGGACAAGGAGGACGACCGCACAAAGCTGACGGACGTGCTGTCCGCCAACATCGGTCCCGTCTTCCTGACCTACCGCGACAGCGAACGCGTGGACCAGCTCGCCGCAGAGGCAGCCCGCACGGAACCCCTTTTCGACTTCACTGCGGAAGGCGGCGTGCGCCATCGCGGCTGGGCCATCCCCGGCGCAGACGCCATGCTCCGCGCGTTCACAGGCGTCCCGAGGGCCTACATCGCCGACGGGCATCACCGCGCGGCCAGCGCCGCCCGCGTGGGCAGGGAGCGCCGCGAGGCCAACCCCGGCCATACGGGCGAGGAAGATTACAACGCGTTCCTCTGCGTGCTGTTCCCGGCCTCCCAACTCAAGATTCTGCCCTACAACCGCATGGTCAGCGACCTTGACGGCCTGTCCGTCCACGCCTTTCTGGACGAGCTGACGGGCGCGGGCACACTGTCCCCGGACGCATCCCCCAGCCCCACGGAACCGGGCACGGTGTCGGTTTACGTCAACGGCAAATGGTGGAGCCTGCGCTTCAGCGAACCCTTCGGGAAGGACCCGGTTTCGCGGCTTGACGTGTCGATGCTTCAGGACCGCGTGCTCTCGCCCATCCTCGGCATCCGCGACCCGCGCACATCGGACCGCATCCACTTCGTGGGCGGCATCCGGGGGACGGACTACCTAGAGCGCGAAGTTGACGAACAACGCGCGTGCGTGGCGTTCTCGATGTATCCCACCAGCGTCGAAGAGTTGATGGACATAGCCGACGCGGGCCAGATCATGCCGCCCAAGAGCACATGGTTCGAACCGAAACTGCGCTCCGGCCTCTTCATCCACGCCTTCCAGAGCAGTCCTTTCCCCAGAGTTCCGCTTCGCTCCACCGCCGGGCTGTCACAGGTCGTCCCTTCGGGACTAAATTCTGACAAAATTCAGGATTGAATTACTCAAGATATTTGAGGAACGCCACACTTGGATGCGCGCCCCCGCCTCGCCGACGCGGGTTGTTCACTCGCGTCACGGACAATTCTAACATTGGCCGCAGGTCAGACTCGCCATGCGCGCATGGCATCAACTAACCTCTCTGCTTTTGGGGAAAAGGGCATATGTTCACGCGGGGACTGACAATATTCTGGCGCGCGCTCAAGGCGAACTGGATACCGGCAATCGGCATCTGGATCGCCGGCTCTTTCATCGTGTACGCCTACTATCAGGGCGGCATCGTGAAGGACGCCGCTAACGGCGTGATGGTCCTGCGCGAACGCTTCGGCCTGATCTACCCCATCTGCTCGATGACCCTGTTCGGCGCGCTGCTGCCCGCCCTCACGCAAGCCCTGCTCTCGCCCTCGGAACGCGCCGCTGTCCTGCGCCGCCTGCCCTACGTAATCCCCTTCTGGGCATACAAAGGCATAGAAGTCGAATACCTCTACAAACTGCAAGGCATCCTCTGGGGCGACGAACCGACCCTGCTCGGCGTGATCGGCAAAGTGGCCGTGGACCAGTTCGTCTATAACCCCCTGCTCGGCGCGATAACGCTCATCCTCTACCTGCGCTGGGTGGCCATCCGCATAGGCGAACTGCCTGCGGGAACCCCGCGCCTGCCCAAGCACTGGTACAAACTCCTCGTAGTGCCCCTGCTTGTGGCCACATGGGCCCTGTGGATCCCCGCCGTGACGCTCGTCTATCTGCTCCCCACCCCGCTGCAGCTCCCCATGTCCAACCTCATCCTCTGGCTCTGGGCCATGATGCTGGTGTTCATGAGCAAACAGGAAGCGTAGGGAGGGCCAGCGCGCAACAATACGCGCTCATCTTCGGAGCAAACGCGCTGGGCACGATCATCGCGGCACAAATCAACCGCCTGCTACTGCGCAAATACACCCCGCAACGCGTGCTGGTGGGCGCGATGGGCATCAACATGCTCTGCTCCATACTGATGATAATCACAGCCGGAAGCGCGTCCGCCCTCGTCGGACTGATCCAGTTCACCCTTGCCAGCCTGTCCAGCAGCGCGGTGGGCCTGCTGCACAACGGCAGCGCCTACCCGATGGCGCTGATAATGCTGACGGTGGTAAGCGGCGGCCTGCTGATAAACCGACTCGGAAGCAAGCCCCGGAAAGCCCCCGCCCCACGCCCCTTTGCCTCGGGGTAACGATGCGAAGCATCTTAGATCAAGGGGCCATCGCCCCTTGCGCTTTGGGCGAACGATGTTAGAAAATACTCCGGTCAAAGGAACACAACCGTGGAAGCAATCCGCAAACTCGCAATCGTTTACAACTCCGGCAAACCCGGCGCGGCGGAACTCGCCGCCGAACTGACGACCCGCGCGGAAAACGCAGGCCGCAACGTGCGCGTTGAAGCGGCATATCCCATACCCGCCGGGACGCTCCGCTACTGCGACGCATGCTGTGTGATCGGCGGGGACGGCACGCTGCTCTCCGTCGCCAGCGACGCGGCGCGGGAAGGCACGCGCGTGATGGGCGTGAACATGGGCAAACTCGGCTTTCTGGCCATGTTCACCGTGGAAGAAGCCCGCGCCTGCTTTGAAGACTTTCTGGCGGGCAATTTCCGCATCTCGGACCGCTCGCTGGTTGAATGCCGAAGTGCGGGCGGGCAAATGTACTGTGCCCTGAACGACGTGGTCGTACGCTCCAACACATCCCGCGTGGCAAGACTCCGCGTCATGGCCGACGGCAAGTTGGTTAACGTTTACAGCGCCGACGGACTCGTATTATCCACGCCAACCGGGTCCACGGCCTACAACCTCTCCGCCGGCGGCCCGCTGATCCACCCCCGAGCGCCCGTGCTGGCGATGACGCCCATCTGCCCGCACACCCTGAGCAACCGAGGCCTGATCGTGGGCGAAAGCACGCGCATGGTCATCAGCACCGAAGCGACCAGCTCCCCCGTCAGCGTGACCTGCGACGGCACGCCCTGCTTCCAGAACGAACCCGGCGGCGGCATGCCCGTGGAAGTAAGCCTCGCGCCCTACCGCCTGCCCCTCGTGCTGCGCCCCGGCTACGCGTACTTCCACCTCGTGCGCAGCAAACTAGGCTGGAGCGGCAACCACATACCGGACCCGTCGGGGGAGTAGGCATTGGCGCGCGAACGCCCCTGCGACCTTGCATGAACGCCCATCCCTGCGCTAGATTCGCACGCATGATATGCGGCCTATGGATCGGGGACGACCTACGCGTGAACCTCTGCCTCCGCGCCGGGGACGGCACGCGCACAATCACCGTTGATGACGCCTTCCGCCCCTTCATGTGGGCCGCCGCAGAACCAATGGCCGACGGCATGGAAGCCACGGACCTGCCCGGAGACGGCGAACTGAACAAACTCCTCCACTTCGACAACATGGCCGTGTTCCGGGCGGCGGCATCGGACCGCAGCCTCGAAAGCGAAGCCATCCGCCCCGTGGAAGCGCAGTACCTCATGCACACCCGGCAAAGGTATTACGACGGCATGACATTCGCCCAGCTCCGCCGCTGCACGCTGGACGTGGAACTGGACTGCGCGGACGGAGACCCCGACCCCACGAACCCCGCGCACCGCGTGATCGCCATCGGCCTGACAAGCCCCGAAGGGCAAAACACCATCCTCGAAGCGCGCAACGACAGCAGCGACGCCGAGCGCGAAATGCTGAAAGCGTTCGGCGAAACCCTGCGCGGCATGGACCCGGACGTGATCGAAGGCCACGGCATATTCTCCGGCGCGCTGGACTTCCTGCTGCGCCGCTGCCGCAGATACAAAGTCAAAACCGAATGGGGCCGCTTCGGCCAAGGCACAGTATCCCGCAAAAGCCGCATGCGCATCGCGGAACGCTGGATCGACTACCAACGCTGCGACGCGCCCGGACGCGCCATCTTCGACACCGCGATAGCCATCCAAGTCTTCGACATCAGCGCCCGCGAACTGCCCGGCTACGAACTTGAGGAAGTGGCGGAATACTTCGGCGCAGTCCCCGAAGACGCTGCGGACGACGACGCCGAACTGCCGCCCGCGCAACTTGTCGAACGCCGCCTCAAACTGGCCCGCGCCGTGTCGGAAGTGCTCCTGCCGACCTACTTCGCGCAGGCGCAGAACATCCCCCTGCCAATGCAGGAAGTCTGCCTTCGCGGCTCCTCCGCAAAGGTGGATTCCCTGCTCTTCGAACGCTACTATCACGCCCGCCACGCTCTGCCCTCCTACCCGGAGCCGGTGCCCTTTGAAGGCGCGTTCTCGCACAGCTTTGAAACCGGCGTCTTCCACGAAGTGCTGCACTACGACGTGGCCTCCCTGTATCCCTCGCTGCTCCTGACCATCGGACGCGGACCCTCCGGCGACGCGCTGAACGCCTTCGTCCCCCTGCTCAAGGAACTGCGCACCCTGCGCCTCGAGTACAAACGCCTCGCCAAGGAAGCGCAGAGCGACGAACTCCGCGCCCAGTACGGAGCGCGTCAGCAGAGCTTCAAAATCCTCATCAACTCCTTCTACGGCTACCTCGGCTTCCCGCAGGCCAGATTTGCGGACCCCGGCCTCGCGGCGGAAATCACGCGCCGTGGCCGCGAGCTGCTCCAGAGCCTCATCGCGGAGTTCCAGACCCTCGGCTGCCGCGTGCTGGAGGCCGACACGGACGGAATCTACCTCGCCAGCGAGGAATTCTGGGAACAGCCCGAAGCCCTGCTCGGCAAGGTCGCGCACCTGCTGCCCGAAGGCGTGGAACTGGAGTTCGACGGACGCTACCAGTCCATGTTCTGCTACAAGGCGAAGAACTACGCCCTGTTCGACGGCGGGAAAATCTCCGTCAAAGGCAGCGCCTTCCGCTCGCGCGGGACTGAACCCTACCTCAAGCGCCTGACGCGGCACTTCGTGCGCTGGATGCTCGGCGCGGAAAGCAGGCCCGTGGCGGAAGCCGTGCGGGAGTGCCGCGAGCGCATCGCGTCCGGCAAAATGGACCTGCGCCTGCTCCTGCGCTCCGAATACCTCTCGATGAGCCCCGACGCCTACCGGCGCAAGATGGACGAAGGCGGCAAGCCGCGCCGCGCCTCGCTGGAAGTGGCACTGCGCATGAAGCCCGCCCCGCGCATGGGCGAACGGGTGTCCTACTACATCGCGCCCAAAGAGCGCGGGCAGACGAGCGACTGGCAACGCGCCCGCAGCCTGCACGAGGAAGCGGCGGACGGCCTGCCCTACGCGCCGGAATACTACCTAAGGAAGCTGGACGAGTGGGAAAAGCGTTACGCGGACTTCACCGGCCCGGCGGACAAGGGGCAGGAGGAACTATTCTGAGCAAGGCTATGAGCGGCAGACGCGGACACAGGCACGCCTTCACGCTCGTGGAGGTCATCGCGTCGCTTTTCATCACGGCGATGCTCGCCTTCGCCTGCATCGCGCTGATATCCAACCGCGACAACGGCATGGACGCCACCGCGGCGCTGGAACAGTCCCCGGCGGCCATCGACACCCTTCAGGCCGCGCTGAACGCCGAAGGGCTTGATGACCTGAACGCGGCGCTGGCCGGAGGCGGGGCAACGCGGCTGATCTGCCGCGATGCGGCGGATGTTTCCGCGCCGTGGAAGGCGATTGACCCCGCCGCGCTGACCGCCCCGCTGAACGCGACTGGCCCCGTGTTCGTCGCGCTGCTGTCAAACCCGCTGCTTCACGAAGGCGTGCGCGGGCTGGAATTCGACGTCACGCTGGGCTGGGTAGCGCCCGGAACGGCCACGGAAAGCCCTGCGGAACTTCAGGCCCGGCTGGGCGCGGCGGACGAACTTTGCAAATACCGGGCCATCGTGCTGAAGACCGGGCTGCTGGACAACCGATGAAGCGGCGCGGGCATACGCTTGTCGAGCTTATGGCGGCACTGGCGGCGGCGGCGCTGGTGGTGCTCGTGGCCGGGAGGCTGCTGTTCGACGGACTGGAAAGCTGGCGAAGGCAGGCCGATACGGACACCGCGCAGCGGCAGGCGATGCTGACGCTCGACGCGCTGGCCGACGACCTTGCGGCCCAGCCGGACTTCCCCACCCTGCCGCAGCCCGTGGAAACCTTCACGCTGGACGAGGGAACAACGCGCATCGCATTTTTCATCGCCGGGAACGACCTGCGCCCGCGCTCCGTCTGCTGGTATAAGGAAGGCGACGGCGCGGGACTATGGGCGCTGCGGCGGATCGAGTCCGCCGAGGACGAAGCCGAGGCCGCGCTGCCCGCCAACGCCGCCGAACAAGCCGTGGCCGCCGCGCTGCCCGCCCCGGAAAGCGAGGCCGCGAAGGCGCTCCGCACCGCTTCCCGGCGCATGTGCAGCGGCCTCGTGGAACTGCGCCTCGAAACACCCGCCGGGGTTCCCGGACCCCAGCTTCTGCTGGATTCCCTGACCCCTGAAGGCCAGACCCGCCTGCAAAACGGCGAAGCCCTCAATGCCCTGCCGCAGAAGCTGCGCCTGCGTTCAGCAAGACCCCCACCGACGC
>JBAZHO010000057.1:0-8934 GCA_041652375.1 Opitutales bacterium
TGGGAAAGGGAAACGTTCGTTTCCCTTTCCCTGCCCGCCCGGCGAGGGCCTTCAAGTTCTATTCCACACCAAACAGCGAGGAACCGACGCCTCTCCGAGGCGTCCGGGGCGCATGCATACGTCGGTTGTCCCGTTTCCTTGCCCGAGTAGGTTTCTATTTCGGGATGCTTGGGGCAACCGCCATCCATGCAAGGAACTAGGTCCCCTGCTGGGGCAGGCTCACCGCAATGTGCAAATCCTTCAACTGGCGCGGCGTTGCCTCGGACGGACTGTTAGCCATCAGGTCCTGACCCTTCTGCGTCTTCGGGAAAGCCACCACGTCGCGGATGCCGCTGCGGCCCGTGAGGATCGCCGCGAGACGCTCCACGCCGAAAGCGATGCCACCATGCGGCGGCGCGCCGTAGCTGAACGCCTTGAGCATGTAGCCGAAACGACTCTCCACCACGTCCGCCGGAATCTTGAGGATGTCCTCGAACACCTTCTTCTGAAGGTCGGGCTGGTGGATACGGATGCTGCCCCCGCCGACCTCCCAGCCGTTCAGCACGCAGTCGTAATGCTGACCGCGCACCGCGTGCGGGTTCGTGTCCAGAAGCGGAATATCCTCCACGACCGGGGAAGTGAAAGGATGATGCGTGGCGACGAAACGGCCCGCGTCCTCGTCGTAGGTCATGAGCGGGAAGTCGATCACCCACAGGAAGTTGAACACGTCCTTCGGGATCTCCAGCCTGCCGCGTTCCACGAGCAGACGGGCGCTGTCGGTGCGCACGCGGCCCAATATGGAACAGGCGCGCTCCCACTTGTCCGCCGCGAAGAAGATCATGTCGCCGTCCTGAATGTCGAGCTTCTGCGCCAGAGCGGCCTTTTCGCCCTCGGAAAGGAACTTCAGGATCGGGCTTTTCCATTCGCCGTTCTGTACGCGGATGAAAGCCAGACCCTTTGCGCCGAGGCTGCGGGCGGCCTCTTCGAGCGCCTTCATCTCGCCCTGCGTCGCGTCGGCAAGGCCCTTGGCGTTGATGGCCTTGACCACGCCGCCGTTGGCGATGATGCCCGCGAACACCTTGAAGGCCGAGGGACGGAAATCCTCGGAAAAGTCCACGATCTCCAGCCCGTAGCGCGTGTCCGGCTTGTCCACGCCGTAGCGGTTCATGGCGTCCGTGAAGGACATGCGCGGGAAGGGCGTGACGATCTGCGCGCCGAGCGCGGCCTTCCAGATGCGCTTCATCATGCCCTCGACAAGTGCGTAAATATCCTCGCGGTCGATGAAGCTGGCCTCGATGTCGATCTGCGAAAACTCCGGCTGACGGTCCGCGCGCAGATCCTCGTCGCGGAAGCAGCGGGCGATCTGGTAGTAACGCTCCATGCCCGCCACCATCAGCATCTGCTTGTACTGCTGCGGACTCTGCGACAAGGCGTAGAACTGGCCGGGGTTGGTGCGGCTGGGCACGAGGAACTCGCGCGCGCCCTCCGGCGTGCTCTTGAAAAGATAAGGGGTTTCGATTTCGAGGAAACCAGCCTCGTTGAGGTGCTCGCGCGCGGCGTTCACGGCGACGTGGCGCGTCTTGAGGAAGCCGTACATCGAAGGCCGCCGAAGGTCCAGATAGCGATACTGCAGGCGCAAATCCTCGTTCACCTTCTCCGTCTTGCCGTCCTCCATCGGGAAAGGCGGCGTCTGGGCGATGTTCTCGACGACGACCCCGGACGAGATGATCTCGACCTCGCCCGTAAGCATGTTCGGATTGATATTCTCCGCCGCGCGGGCCACGACCTCGCCCATCACCTGAATGACGCTCTCCGGCTTGAGGCGGGAAAGCAGCTCGTCGTAACCGGGGGCATCCGGGTAGAGCAAAATCTGTGTCTTGCCCTCGCGGTCGCGCAGGTCGATGAAAGAAATGCCCCCGTGATCGCGGATAACGTCAATCCACCCGATCAAAGTGACTTGGGAACCAACGTCCGAGGCGCGGAGCTGCCCGCAATGATGTGTGCGCTTCATGATTCGCTAAAGTAAAAAGTGAAACCGAGAGATTTGCCCAACAGCCGCGCCGGGGCAAACATATTTCAAGGTCGCGGGGAGCTATGCACCAACGCGCGGCGCGGAATCTGTGCGAGAATAAGCTGGCTGGTTCATTTCCGCGCTTCGGAGATGGGAAAGAGAGCTGTTATGCGCTTGTAGTGCCCAACATCCGCAATGGGCGGACGTCATCCACGGCTTCAGTCGAAAAGAAAATGGTTGCGGGGCGGGCGGGCGCGTGTTTTTTTGTCCGCTCTGGATTACGCCACCCTAGCTCAGTTGGTAGAGCGGCTCATTCGTAATGAGCAGGTCGTCGGTTCGAGCCCGATGGGTGGCTCCATGCAGGGCTGGCAGGCGTGTATCCCCTGCGCCCAAGATGCTGGGTCTCAAAAAGGCGTGCGCCTGATGGGTCTTCCCCAAAGTTTGGGGACAGAGGCATATAGAGCGATTTCCAAAAGAAAACCGCAATAAACCCCAGAATTTTATCCACAGATAAGCAGGGATAAAAAAGGGATTGGAAAATCAGAACGTCTTATTTTTCAATAATCTGCGTAAATCCCTTCTTATCTGCGGATAAACTCTTCGTCTGCAATTTTGGCGGACTTTTGGAAAACGCTATCACCTTTGGGATTCTTGCTTTCCCGTCTTTGATGATCACTGCACAGGGGGTGGGCGGCCCGGCCCGGCGGTCAGAACCTGCGCCGCAGCCTCGGCGGCGCGGTAGCTGCTGCGCACCAGCGGGCCGGATTCCACGGCTGCGAAGCCTAGCCTGAGCGCAACTTCCTTCCAGTATTCGAACTCTTCGGGGCTGACCCAGCGGGCCACGTTCTCGTGCTTCGCGGTGGGTTGCAGATACTGGCCTATGGTCAGGATGTCCACGCCCGCGTCCCGCAGGTCGTGCAGAATGTCCTCGATTTCGTCCCTCTGTTCCCCGATGCCGAGCATCAGGCCGCTCTTGGTGACGAAGCCGCGCCCTTTGGCGTGCTTCAGGACGCCCAGCGTGACTTCGCGCGAAGCGGTCTTGCGGATGGGTTTCTGAAGGCGGGCCACGGTTTCGATGTTGTGGTTGAGCACGTCCGGCTTGGCGTCCAGCACAAGGTCCAGATGTTCCGTCCTGCCCCGGAAGTCGGGAATCAGCACCTCCACCTTCGCCTCCGGGGTCCTGTTGCGCACGGCTCGTATGGTGTCTGCCCAGATTCCGGCCCCGCCGTCGGGCAGGTCGTCGCGGGCCACGGAGGTTATCACGACGTACTTCAGGCCCATGCGTTTGACGGCGTCAGCCGCGCGCGCTGGCTCGCCGACGTCCACCGCGCCGGGCCTGCCGCTGGCGATGTTGCAGAATGTGCAGCGCCGCGTGCAGATGTTGCCCAGAATCATCAGCGTGGCCGTGCCGGAGGACCAGCACTCGCCCCGGTTGGGGCAGCGGGCGCTCTCGCATACGGTGTGCAGCGAACCGTCCTCCACGATGTTGCGCGTGTCGTGATATTCGCTGCTGCTGGCCAGCTTCTGGCGCAGCCAGTCCGGCTTTTTCTCCCGCTTGATCTCCATCTTGGTTCCCCTGACGGGTTCGTCGGGCGCACAGGGGTGGCGCTCCGGTCCGTCGGCCACACTTTGCCATACTTGCGGCAAAGGTCAGCATGTTTTTTGAAGCGCGGGCGGGGAGGCGCATTCCCGTGCTCGCAAAAAAGCCCGGACGGTGGATGCCGTCCGGGCTCTCTGTGCCATATGCCGGTCTGAGTGTTCAGCCCTGCATACGGAGTGTGATTGAATCAGCAGTTATTGCACGAGTGCTACTTCTGCGGGGGGTTCTTCCGCCGGGGGTTCTTCCGCGGGAAGGAACGTCGATTCGGCAATATCCGCATCGGTTGCGAAGTCCCAGAACACGCGATCCGGGCTTTCGCCGCTGCGGTAGTAATACCAAGCGCCGCCCCAGACTTCAGTCATGACGCCCTCGTCGTCTTCAACGAGGCTCATCACGAACTGATACATGTAGGGATAGACTGCCGCGTTGGTGTACCACCACGATGCCGTGGCGTCGTCCCATAGGAATGTGCCGTCGGCAACGTTGCTTGCCTCGGAGATGTACTGCCAGCCGTGGATGTTGCTGAAGATCCAAGCATCCAGATCCAGAGTGCTGTAGAACGGAACATACCAAGGGGAGGTGTACCAGTCGCCGCCCACGGCGCTGACGAATTCCTCTGCGGTTCCTGCCCAGAGCAGGTCGGCTCCGGGGTCGTCACCTGCGGAAACGAGCGTGTAGCCGATCAGGCCGTCGTAGCCGGCAAAGGTCGCGCTGGACGTGGCGTCCTTGGGCGATTCGCCGGGAATTTCATCGGTCTGGTTGAAGTATTTCACCGAGACGTCGTTGGCGGTGGCGGCCTTCCAACTGTATGAAGGCTCGTCCCATACCTTAATTTGACCGTCTTCAATCATGGCGGCGATCATATCGGCCCGGTCGCCCTGCACGGCAACGAAGCCTCCGGACAGACACAGGAAGTCATCGCTTTCGGCGTCGATATCGATGTCATCATTAACCTTCACCAGAGCTCCAGAGGTGGCTGTTATCGTGTTCCCTTCTCCACGCAGATAGATACCGTAATCCGTGGTAACGATCGTGCCTTCGCCGAATGCGACGACCTGGTTGTTGTTGCCGTTTACATAGATATCATCCATGAAGTGGGCATTTGTGCCGTCTGCGAATACGGCGACGCTGTATTCGCCTGACATGTACAGTTCGTATCCGACATTGACGGTGGTACCCGCGCCCTCGCAAATGAACGCGTTTTCCGTCCCGGATATATTGAGTCCGTCGAGGAGTTCGAGCGTGGCTCCGCCGGACATGTGGAGAATGTTTCCAGCCGTGTAAATACCCACATCGATCGCGTTCAACGCGGCCATGTCAGATATCTCGACCGTGTTGTCCGTTGCGTTGTCTCCGATATAGAGATAGCCCATATTCAGTTCCAGAACCGATCCCGCGCCGGTGATCAGCAGGCTGTTCCCGTGGCCCAGCTGCCCGTCTTCGCCGTAGCCGAAGCCGACGTAGAAACGGGAAGGCTGATAATTGCGCTCGAGGAAGTAGATGTTGTTCCAATCGATGGGATCGCCGAACTCTACGCGCGCGCCTTCGGATATGGTCAGGCTGTTGCCCGATCCGTAGTTGCCCACGCATCCGAACTCGCGGAAATTAGCGACGGTATCGGCGCCGGAAATCAAGACCTCGTTGCCGCAACCAAGTTCAGGGTCGCTCGTGTCACCCATGCCGATGACAAAGTCTGTGGCGCTCATACCCGCTCCGGCGGAAAGCTCGAACGAGTTGCCGCTGCCGTAGTTGCCGACGGCGAACGCGGAGGCGTTCGTCCACATGATTCCGGTCCCGGAGATCGTGAGGGCGTTGTCGCAGCCAAGGGCGGAATCCGTGAGCGAACCGTTGCCCACTGCGGATGCGTAGCCGCTGGAGCCTGTGGTGATCGTGGATGCGCCGGTTACGGTCATCGCGTTTCCGCTACCGGAATTGCCCACGCGCAGACTGCTGACAAGGGCAAGGGTGGAGTCGCTGACAGATGCCGTGTTGCCGTTGCTGTCCGCAGTGTCGCCGAGGCGCAGGAAATAACCGCCCAGAGTGGCCCCGGTCACATTGAGATTGTTTTCGGGATTATCCATACCGACGTAAACGGCAGTGCTGCTGCCGAAGTCCGTGTCGGCGTCGATCAGGTAGAATGCCGGGGTGTCAACCGCGCCGCCGTCCATGACAGCCGGGACGTCCTCTCCGGTGAATGGGTCTTCTGCGGTGCCGGTTCCGGCTGCATACAGACCTGCAGCAGGAAGCCCAAGCGCAAGAATGCCTAGCAGCGCTGCGCGCCGCTGGATCAACGAATAGTCAGTGTATTTCATGTGGTGCGTTATTAGGATTTATGGATCCGTCCACGCGGACGTGTCTTCTATTGGTGTTTGAAAGCCAATTCGAAGATAACGCAAAATATGAGTTGTTGGTCATTGTTACAAGCGTGCATGTAACATAGTTTTAAGTATCATATGGCATCACGTTGCCAACAAATCGTAAGATATTTATTAGCAAGAAAATGCCATCGATACATCAACGACGTAAAATCGAGCGGCGTGCCTCGTGAATAGTAAATTTGGCAAGCACTCATGTTACTTTTCGGGGGAGTCGCGCCCATGTGCGGGAATAAATGCGCAAGTGCTAACCAGTGGGCGTTGGGGGTTTCAACCGCCCGGGATACTTTTTGCAATCGCATTACGCGGGCGCTCCAGTCGGCAGGCCGGGGTGCTCGCCCAGATTCCAGTCTGACGTGGCGTATCTGCCGTTTCCGATCTCTGCTATGCGCACATTTTCGTCTGCGGAGAATTCGCGCGCGGTTTGATCCGGCGAACCGCGCTGGCGCATCAGTTCCCTGCCCAGCGCGCCCATGAATTCCTCAGTATTGGCAAAACGTCCCGGAGAATGCCGGGCTATATTGACCACGCGGCTTCTTACCGAGCGCACCGAGTGCTCATGCGCCGCAGTTGCCGCCGGAACGTCCAGAAGGGCCTCCAGAGCGTCAAGATCGGCATCGAAAAGCAAAGTGCCGTGATGCAGGCAGCGCCCGCGCCAAAGATAGGCCGCGCTGCCTGAAATTTTCGCGCCGCCAAGCCGCACATCTCCTCGTCCGATATGCAGCGCCGGAATGCCCAGAGCATTCAACGCATCCACCACGGGCGCGAGCATCCGGTCAAAGTCTATGCTCTGCCCCTTTCCAAGAGGCGCGATAAAGCTGAAGTTCACATTCCCAAGGTCGTGATACACCGCTCCACCACCGGAAATACGCCTGAAAACCGGTATGCCCCGCCGCCCGGCCTCCGCCAGATTGACCTCCAGACGCGGGATCTGATGCCTGCCGACGACCACGCAGGGCACGTTGCGCCAAAGGCGGACGACAGGCTCGTCAAAGTTCCGCAGCAGGAATTCCTCTGCCGAGAGGTTGAAGGCCGGGTCCGTTTCGGGGTCGAGAATCAGCATGGAACCCCCCGATCAAAGCCCATTGCCCCCCAGCCGACAAGCGCAACAAAGCCCTCCGGGGCATTCCCCTTCAAAGTGACGGCAACGCGAGGCCCCTGAAGAAAGTCATATAGTGGTTTCGATCAACATCTGGACATTCCTCCATAGCGCCAACGGCGCGACATGAGATAGCCCGGGGTAGAGCGAAGCAAACCCCGGGGAAACTTTTGTTTGTATTTCATACCTAGGGTTTGCCCTAAAAGGGCTGCACCCTAGGCTATCTCATGCCGCGCCTTCAGCGCTGCCAGAAGTGTCCACAAGTCAATGTGAACTACTATTATAGCGATTGCCAAAAGTTTCCCAAAATAGAAACCTAATCTGGCAAGGAAACGGGACAACCGACGTATGCACACGCTGCGGGCGCCTCGGAGAGGCGTCCCTACCAACAGATTGCGCGTCAACGTCTTAGGGGATGTATCGGAATTGGTGAACGCTTCTAAGGTAGGGACGCCTCTCCGAGGCGTCCGCGAGGTATGCGTTCGTCCCGCGGCTTCAAATTGGCCGACTTTTTGGCAACCGCTATATTTGCCGATTTTGCCAACGACAAGCGTGGGAAACGTCCGTGGACGCATTTTGACGCGCATTCGCATGTCGTTGCTCGGCACCGGCTTGCCCGTCGCGCCTGATTTTTCACCCTTACGGCTTGCGTGACATCGCGGACGGCGATTTAATCAAGGCCCCGAAGGCGTCGATGACGTCTCTATGCGCGAGCGTCCGCCTGTCCATCCCATTTATCCGATCATACCCACATGAAGCATATCTTTATTACCGGAGGCGTTGTTTCCTCCCTCGGCAAAGGGCTCACAAGCGCGGCGCTCGGCGCACTGCTTGAACAACGGGGCCTGAAGGTGATGCTCCAGAAATTCGACCCGTATCTGAACGTCGATCCGGGCACGATGAATCCTTTCCAGCACGGCGAGGTGTATGTTCTGGACGACGGCGCGGAGACGGACCTCGACCTTGGGCACTACGAGCGCTTCACGTCCGGCCCGCTGTCCCGGCGCAACAACCTGACCAGCGGACAGGTTTACGACAGCATCCTGCGCAAGGAGCGCCACGGGGACTTCCTTGGCCAGACCATTCAGGTCATCCCGCACGTCACCAACGAGATCAAGGCGCGGCTGAACAGCGTGGGCGAGGGTTGCGACTTCGTCCTGACGGAGATCGGCGGCACGGTGGGCGACATAGAGGGTCTGCCCTTCCTTGAGGCGATGCGTCAGTTCCGCCTCGAAAACGGGCCGGAGAACGTGATGTTCATCCACGTGACCCTGATCCCGTATCTGGCCGCCGCCGGGGAGCTGAAGACCAAGCCGAGCCAGCAGAGCGTGGCCAAGCTGCGCGAGATCGGCATTCAGCCGGACATCCTCGTCTGCCGCACGGAGAGGACCATTTCCAAGGAAATCCGCCAGAAGCTGAGCCTTTTCTGCAACGTGCCGCTAAAGGCCGTCATCGAGGAGAAGGATGTGGAGATTTCCATCTACGAGGTTCCGCTGATGCTTGAGCGGGAGCACGTGGACGAGCTTGTGCTGGCACACTTCGGCCTGTCCCACCTGCCGCAGATCGAGAACGGCTGGGAGAAGGTCGTGCGCATCCTGAAGTATCCGGCCCATTCGGTGGATATAGGCGTGGTCGGCAAATACATAGAGCTTCAGGACGCCTACAAGAGCGTCTATGAGAGCCTTACGCACGGGGGCATCGCCAACGACTGCGCGGTGCGCATCACGCGCATAGATTCCGAGACTCTGGACCGCGAGGACGCCGTTCAGAAGCTCGCCTCGCTGGACGGCATCCTCGTGCCGGGCGGCTTCGGCGGGCGCGGCCTAGAGGGCACGATTCGCGCCGCCAAACTGGGCCGCGAGAAGCGCAT
>JBAZHO010000058.1:0-8900 GCA_041652375.1 Opitutales bacterium
TGTGTGGAGGAGCTTCTGGAAGCACCCGGCATGGCCTCTGAACTGCACGATTCGCTGCGCAACGTGCGGGACCTGCCCCGCGTGCTGTCCCGCCTGCAGAACCGCCTGCGCAAGCCGCGCGAGCTTGGCGCCGTGCGCGACACCCTCGCCCGGATACCGCTCATTATACGAGTGCTAGGGCCTTTCGACGGATGGTATCTGCGCTCATACCGGGAGCGCATACACGACCTGCCGGAACTGCGTGTGCTGCTGGGCAGGGCATTGGCCGACGATCTGCCAGCCGACCTGAACGAAGGGGGCTGCATACGCGAAGGCTTCGACGAGAAACTGGACAGGCTGCGCGGCTTCGGGCGGGATTCCCGCCAGTGGATGGCGGACTTCGAGCAGGCCGAGCAGGAACGTTCCGGCATCAGGAAGCTGCGCGTGCGCTTCAACAACGCCTTCGGCTACTACATCGAGATCACCAAGGCGAACCTGCACCTTGTGCCGGAGGACTACACGCGCAAGCAGACCACCGTGAACGCCGAGCGATTCACGACGCCGGAACTCAAGGAGAAGGAGCGCGAGGTGACGCACGCGCAGGAGCGCACCATCCTGCGCGAACAGGAACTTTTCGCCGAGCTGGTCGCGGAGACGCTCAAGTGCGCCGCCGATCTGGAACTGTGCGCTGCGGCGCTGGCGGAACTGGACGTGTATCTGGGCTGGGCGGCCAACGCCCGCCAGTGGAGCTACTGCAAGCCGCTGCTGGACGAGGGGCCGAGGCTGGAGATCTTCGAAGGGCGGCATCCCGTGCTGGAGCAGACCTTGCAGCGCGAGGCCCGCAGCGCGGGGCTTGGCGGCGGCTTCGTGCCCAACGACGCCGTGCTAGACGCAGGCGTGGAACAGATCGCCGTTGTAACCGGCCCGAACATGGCGGGCAAGAGCACCTACATCCGGCAGGTGGCGCTGATCACGATCATGGCGCAGCTAGGCTCCTACGTCCCGGCGACGAGCTGCCGCGTCGGCCTCGTGGACCGCATTTTCTCCCGCGTCGGGGCGAGCGACGAACTCTCGCGCGGCAACTCCACCTTCATGGTGGAGATGAACGAGACGGCGAACATCCTGAACAACGCCACGGAACGCAGCCTGATAATCCTCGACGAGATCGGGCGCGGCACTTCCACCTATGACGGCCTGTCCATAGCGTGGGCCGTGGTGGAGGACCTGCACGGCGCGGTGGACATCCCCGACCCTTCGGGACAGGGCCACCGTTTCGCAAAATCCGGCCCGCGCACACTTTTCGCCACGCACTACCACGAGCTTACGCAGATTGCGCGGCAGCTCGAAAGGGTGCGCAACTTCCGCGTGTCCGTGAAGGAGTGGAACGACGAGATAATCTTCGTGCGACAGGTGGTGGAAGGCGCGGCGGACCGCAGCTACGGCATACAGGTGGCGCGGCTCGCTGGCCTGCCCCAATGCGTGATCGAACGCGCCAAGCAAGTGCTCGAAAAGCTTGAAGCCGACGATTCGAGCCACAACCTGCTGCGCCGCCGCATGAAGACCATCAAGGCCGCAGAGGAACGCGGCGAGGCTCCGCAGCTTGAAATGTTCTGAGTCGGGGCGACGGCGTGACGCGCGCCCGCCTACTCGACCGTCGCCAGCACCTTCGGGCCAATGTCGAAGGAGCCAAGCAGCTTGAAGTTGCGGGAATACTCGTTCGCGCCGCCGCTTTCGTAGCCGACGCTGTACAACTCCACGGTCGCTACGTCCATCGTGTACGGCACGCTGAGAAGAAGATCGGCCCGTCTGCCGCTTGAATTCATATCCCTCGGATCCTTGCGGTAACCGCTGAACAGAACGCTGCCCGAGGAATCCAGAACTGCAAAAAACAGCCTTGGTCCGATCGGGGCGGGTCTGTTGTCGCTCCATACGCCTGCGGTGATGCTCGCGTCGATCAACTCGACCTTGTTCGCGGAGTCAAGGCGCAGATGCAGGCACGCGATGCCATGCTCGACGCTCACGTCCGTGGTGGGGGCACTCTTCGCGGGTTCCGGAACGTCGCCGCGAGAGAGAGCGGATTGTCCCAGAATCAGTACGGCGGCCAGCAAATTGACTCTCGTCAGGAAAGTCATTGTTATAAATTTATATACGACCATGACGGCTTGTTTGAAAGAAGCAAACGGCGGATGAAGCAACGCAATGGGGGTTTTCTTTCAGTGTCGCAGGGCCGCCCATCGTTTACCCGGATATGAGTAACCGAGCATGTGGATATTTCAGAATACGGATTGTTTGCCAAAGACCCCGTGTAGTCTAAACATTTCGCCTGTGCTGTACCTTATTCTTGTTTCGATCATCTGGAGCGCCTCTTTCGCCCTTTTCAAGTCACAGCTTGCATCTCTGGATGCTGACCTGACGGCATTGCTGCGCCTGCTGCTGGCGCTGGTCATTTTCCTGCCCTTCTTCCGCCCCGCAAGAATCCCGACCAGAACGCGCCTTTGGTTCGCCCTGATCGGCGGCATACAATACGGGCTTATGTACATGATGCTCAACGAGTCCTACCAGTTCCTCAACGGCTGGCAGGTCGCGCTGATGACCCTGTTCACCCCGATTTACATCGTGCTGATAGACTCCTGCTGGCGCAGGCGGCTCGACACTGTGTTTCTTCTGGCGTCGATCTTCGCCGTCGCCGGAGCGGCAATCATCATGACGCAGGAACACGCCATGCTCGCAGGCTCTTGGAAAGGCTGCCTGCTGGTTCAGGGGGCCGACATCTGCTTCGCGCTGGGCCTGCTGATGTACCGGGAACACAAACTGAAAATCCCCGAGATCAGCGACAGCGAGCTTTACGCCCTGCCCTACGCCGGGGCCGTGGCGGTCGCCGCCATAGGGACCGTCATTTCCGGCGGCTTCGCTCAAGTGGCTTCCATCGACGCGGACCAGTGGATGACGCTCTTGTATCTGGGCACGGTCTCTTCCGGGCTGTGCTTTTTCTGGTGGAACAAGGGGGCCACGATGGTCAGCCCCGGAATGCTTGCTGCGCTGTCCAACATCAAAATCCCGATGGCCGTGCTGGTCGGGCTTGTAGTGTTCAAGGAAGAATCAGGGGACTTGACCCGCCTGATCGTGGGTTCCGCAACGATGATTGTCGCCATCGCGCTGGCTCAGGAACGCGCCAAAGAAACTGTCTAGCGGAACGCGTCGCGCCTTAGCTGATGCCGAGCCAGCGCTGTATGAGCGGCACGACGATGTCCTTCCCGCGGAGAATCTTCCACCAGCGTTCCGGTATGCCCTGCACGCCGTGACGTATGCCCGCTATGCCGCCCGCCACGCTGGCGCTTGTGTCCGTGTCGTTGCCGAAGGATATGGCCCGCTTCAGGATGGACTCCACGTCGTGTTCCATGCACGCGATTCGCGCGGTGTGCAGACATGAGACAACGTAGCCCTGCCCAAGCTCCTCCGGGCGGTGTTCGGGCCTGACGTGCTCTTCCAGTTCCGTGCGGAATTCCCCGCTCGTGCCGTATATTTCGCGCAGCCGCGCCACGGCCAGCTCCCATGCGTTGTCGCGGCCTTCCAGTTCCCGTCTGGCCCAGAGGCAGTAAAGGGCGCAGCAGACCTGCGAGCGCAGATGCCCATGCGTGATCAGGGACTGCTTGTGCGCGGCGTGGACGAGGGACTCGTCGTCGCCTATCCAGAGCAGGGCCAGAGGCAGCACACGCATGAGCGAACCGTTGCCATTGCTGCGCTCCTTGCGCATGCCGGACTGTTCCGGCGGCACGCCCGCCTTGAAGTTGGTCAACGCCTGACAGGTCTGCAAGCCCACGTCGAAAGGCCGGGAATCCACGGCCATGTAGCCACCGTGCATCCACGCGATGAGGCGCTGGCCCAGATCGTCGAGGTCCACGCCGCCGCATTCGCGCAGGGACGCGAAGAAGCACAAGGCCTGCGAGCCGTCGTCCGACCACGTTCCGGGCGGCACGTTGGAGTGGTTGCAGTAAAAGCCCTTGGGCGGGGTCATTTCGATATTCTCCCACGCCGGAAGTTCCGACGGGGGCTTGAACTCGTATGGAACGCCAAGCGCGTCGCCGACGAGCAGGCCCAGAAGGCCCCCCTCGAGTCTCTCATGGCGGTTTGGTGTCATCATGTCTTCTCCCGGCTTATCAGGCAGGCGCGCGATCCCGGATGTGGGCGAATATTCGCGCGATTCAACGATCCCGGTCTGCTGCACCCACAAGCACCTTGCATTCCCGCGCCCCGGCAAAGCGCCCAAAAAGCAGATTATTGCCAGAATGAGCGGGAATCAAACCGGCGGACTCGTTTCCCGCACAGGCCGGGACGAACGGCGGCGCGCGCTCCCCAACGGGATACGCGCGCCGCTTTCCAACACAAGCGGGCAATCACACCTGCCCGGCTCATACTAACAAACTACAACTTGAAAGAAATCTGCGCGTAGGTGTAGAACGCGTCCCCCTGATCGGGCGAATTCGGCGCGTCGTGCATGAACTCACCCGCGAAAAGGTAAGCGAAGCCGAACTCGAACTGCACGTTGCCCGGAACGGCGTCCCAGCGGAAGCGGCCCTCGATCTGGTTGCCTATGTACGTGCCGCTGTTGCCGCCCGCGTCCTTGCCGCCGACCCATGAATCCGTCTCGGAGGCCAGCCAGCAGAAGCGGTCGCAGAGCATGATGTCCAGCGCCTTGGCGGGCTTCAGGCCCAGCCGCAGGGCCGGGGAAATGATGTTGGCGCGCGAAAAGGCGTTCCAAAGGCTGGTGGGGCCGAAGTCCGCGCGGCCAACGCCGTATAGCGTCGAGAAGCGGTTGTATTCGTCGTCCGCCGGGTCCTCGTCTCCGCTGGCGTAGTCGTATTCAAGGGACAGGCGGGGCGCGCATGGCATGTCGAAAGTGTAGCCCAGCCCCAGATGCTGGCTCCACGCGAAGGTGTCGAGGTCCTTCGTGTCGCTGGCCTTCGTGGATGCGCGGGACTGGCCGGTCTGAACCATGTTTTCGATCTCGAAGTCGAACTTCCCCTTGCCCGCCTTGTTGAAGAAGCGGAAGCCGGGCGTGTAGAGACTGCGGTCCGCCGTGGCGAGGCTCGCGGAATCCTTCTCCTCAAGGCCCATGACGTACAGTTCCAGCGTGCCGCCAAGAGGCATTCCGCCAATCGACGCGAAGACGCCCCAGAACTGCGTGTCGCCGTTGGACTCGTCGAAGTCCTGCTTGTTGTCCAGCAGGTCCGCCGCCGCAGACGGCGTGCGGTTGACGGGCATGAAATAGAACACGTTCAGCATGGTCCCGCCCTTGCTCTTCCACTGGATGTCCACGCCGTCGAAGGCGTTCATCGTGGCGCGGAACCTGTTGCGGGCGACGAGGCGGCGGCTGCCCAGATCGAGGGTCTGACGGCCAAGCTGCACCGTTGTCGCGCTGCCATCGCTGACAAGGTCTTTCAGCTTGAGGGACGCGTAAGCCTGCAGGATGTCGAAGGTATCGACGAAGGATGTGCTGATGGGCGTCCCGCTGTCGGCCAGTTCCTGCCGGGCGTCGATAAGCTCCGCCACGAGTCCGTAGTTGTCCGCCTTTATCTCCGCCTTGAGCAAGGTGCGCAGGAGCAGAATCTGATCGCTGCCCGCGCGACCCGTTCGGAACTGCTTGTCCAGACTCTCGTAGCGGAGGAGCGAGTCCACACCGAAGTCCAGCCATTCGGGAGAGCCGACTGCGCTTCCCAGCCGCCACGCCTTGGCGGGCTGGGCCGCAGCTCCGGCGTCGGCGGGCATCACGCAGGCAAGGGCAAAAATACAGCCCAGCGATCCCGCCAGTCCTGATTTGATATAACGCGTAATCATTGTGTTTATTATAGAATGTTGAGGCAAATGAAAAGTGGGGACATGTCTTGGAGGAGTTGCGAGACGCTCAATCCGGGTCTTGACCGGCGGCTTCGTGCTCCGAATAAGTCGTGAAAGAACTGCTCTTGATGATAAGGTACGCCTGCTCCCCCGCCCCGATGTCGAGTTCCTCCATCGCGTCTGCGGTGATCTCGACGGCTATCGGAGGCAGGGACTCGTGAAGCTGTGCCGCGAGCAGAACGATGTGCCCCGCTTCGCGCACCGACGATATTCGAACCGGGAGGCGGTTGCGCGCGGACAGGCCTTCGGGCTTCGCGCGCGAGACGAGGATTTCCGATGCCGCGACGCCCACGAGCATGCTCTCGCCTTCGGGAGCGTTCACGCGCGGGATTGTAATCTGCGGGCCGTCGCCGTCCGCGCCGAGGCGGACCGTGGATGAATGCAGGGTGTGCCCGGCCATGCGGCAGGGAAGGATGTTCAGGAAGCCCTGACTCTCCGCAAGGCTGAACACTTCCGGGCGGGTCAGCACGTCCATCGGCCTGCCCGAGGCCACGATGCGCCCCTCCCGAACGGCCACGATCTCGTCGCAAAGGGCAAGAAGCTCCGTCGGGTTGTGGGAGACAATGAGAATGGGAATCTCGAAGGCGTCGCGCACTCTCTTGAGGAAGGGCAGGATGCGGTGGCGAAGCTGGGCGTCCAGAGAGGCAAGCGGCTCGTCCAAAAGCAGCAGGCTCGGCCCGGAGCATAGCGCCCTGCCCAGAGCGACGCGCTGGCGTTCCCCGCCCGAAAGCTCCGCCACGGAACGCTCAAGCAGGGGTTCAAGCTCCAGCACTTCCGCCACGTTGGCGTAGGCGCGTTCGAAAACCACGCCCCTGCGCAGCGCGCGACGCCTTGCAAAGAGCAGGTTGCCGCGCACGCTCTTGTGCGGGAACAGCAGATGTTCCTGCGGCACGTAGCCGATGTTGCGCCCTTCCGGCGGCACGCGGATGCCGCGCTCCGTGTCGAGCCACAGCTCGCCGCCGCAGCAGATGCGCCCCGTCGCGTTGCGGCGCAGCCCGGCCAGCGCCTCAAGCCATGTCGTCTTGCCGGAGCCGGACACGCCGAACAGGCCCGTCACCCGGTGCTCGGCCTCGTAATCCACGTCCAGATCGAAGCGGTCCAACGGAACCTTCACTCTGATGCTGAAGCTAGGGCTATGTGCTGGATTCACTTCGGCCTCCTGTCTGCACACGGGTTCTGGAAAGCCACTCCGTGGCGAATATCGCCGTGAAACCGACAAGCAGGGCCACGCAGAGAAGGATGCTGGCCTGCTTCTCGTTGCCGGACTGCTGGGCGCTGAAAATTGCGGAAGCCAGCGTCTGGGTGCGCCCCGGTATGTTGCCCGCCAGCACCACGGACGCCCCGAATTCCCCCATCGCGCGGGTGAAGCCCAGAATCATCGCCGCCAGCAGACCCCGCCCCGCGAGCGGCAGCGTAACGATGAAAAACACGCGCACCGGCCCGTGGCCTAGCGTGCGGGCCATGTATTCATAGCGGGGGTTCACGGCCTCGAAGCTCACGCGGGCCGTCCTGACCACGAGCGGCATGGACATCACGGCGCAGGCCAGCACGACGCCCTTCCAGTTCAGGAGTATGTTCAGATCGATCCCGATGGAGTGACGGCCCAGAGGCCCGTTGTCGGCCAGCAGGCGCAAGAGCAGGTATCCGGCGGCTGTCGGCGGCATGACCAGCGGCAGGCTGGCCAGCGTGGAAATGGTCTTCTTGCCAAAGAACTCAAAGCGGGCCAGAGCATACGCCAGCAGCACGCCCGGCACCATGACCAGCACAGTGGACATCGCGGCCCACAACACTGTGGACCGGACGGCCTGAAAGGCTGAATATACGGCTGGATCGCTCATGGCAGACCTGTCGGAAGGGGCAAAGTCAGTTCAGGATGGTAAAACCGTGCTTCTTGAAGATGGCTTTGGCCTCGGGAGAGGACAGGTATGCGAGAAAGGCCCTCGCAAGCTCCGGGTGCGGCGCTTCGAGCAGAACGGCGGACGCGTAGCTGATCTTCGGACCCTCTGCGGCTGGCAGTGCGTAGATGAGGCGCACGCGCCCCGTGGCCGACGCGTAGTCGGTCATGTAAACGATGCCGATCACGTCTTCGCTGCCCTCCACCTGCCCCAGAGCGGCACGGACGTCCGGCGCTGGCGATATGCGGCCCTTCACCGCGTCCCATATCGTCCCCTGCCCGCTTTTTAGCGCGCTCAGCCACTGCTTGGCGTAGCGCCCTGCGGGCACGGCGTCCGGGTCGCCAAGCGAGAGGAAGCGGAAGTCCAGCCCCGCGATCTGCTCCGGGGCCGACATGGCGTAGGAGGAGTTCGGGTGCGCGATGACGGCGAGGGAATTCGAGAGGACGGAGCTGCGGGTTCCGGGGGCCAGATCGCCCGCCTGCTCCACGCTGTCCATCCACTTCTCGCTCGCGCTCAGGAACACGTCCACGCGGGGCGCGGCTATTATCTGCTGGGCCAGCGTGTTTGAACCGGCGAAGTTGAAGACGACCTTTGCGTCGTTGGTCTTCTCGAAAGGTGCTGCAAGCTCGGCGAGAACGTCCGTAAGGCTGGCGGCGGCGAACACCGAGAGTTCCGTCGGCGCGGCTGCGGGTTTATCCGACTTGGAACAGGCCGGAAGCAAGGCGGCAGCGGCAACGATGGCCGACGCCGCAATGAAAGTATTCCAGAACGATGGTTTTGATGAATGCATGACTGGGTAAGGTCAGAGAGCTATGGATGTTCGCCGTGTCAATTATAGGCGACACAAAGACAATAGCACCTGCCATACCCGGCATGCCGATGGGCTTGAGTTTGTCAGAAATATCGCGCCCTTCGCACCGCGGTATCCGCGCCCTGATCAAAGCGGCTCGACGCGTGCAGGATTTGGGCGCGGGCAACCGTTTATATAGTGGTTTCGATCAATATCTGGACATTCCCCCATAGCGCCAACGGCGCGACATGAGATAGCCCGGGGTAGAGCGAAGCAAACCCCGGGTAAACGATATAAAAAATACATTCTGGAGCGCTGCAAGCGCGGCCCTCTTTCCGCAT
>JBAZHO010000059.1:0-8734 GCA_041652375.1 Opitutales bacterium
GATGCTGATGCGCGCGTCTTTTGTGTGCAGCAGGTCCTTGGCGCGGCGCAGGGCGCGGGCCGTCGGCATCGTGCTGTTGCCAAGGTCGTCGGGGAATATGTTTTCCTTGCCCACGATGTCGGTCAGGCCGGAGCGGTCGAAAATTTTCAGCGTTTCCTCCCGCGCTTCGGATACGAGCAGGGTGCGGTCGTTCTCCCGCATGTAGCGGATGAGTTCTTCCAGCGCCAGTATGCTCGTGGCGTCGAGGTGGTGGGCGTTGCGCAGCTTCAGGATGATGATTTTCAGGCCTTTGTCTTCGCAGATGCGGCGCATCTGGTCGCGGAACAGTTCCGCCGCGCCGAAGAACAGGTCCCCTTCCACGTGCATGACGGCTATGGTCTGCCGCCCGTCGGGGTGGACTTCGGGCTTGTTCAGCGGGGCCAGCACGCCTTCTTCGTTCGCTCCGTACTCCACCAGTTGCGGCACGGCGGCTTTGCGCAGGAACAGGACTATGCTCGTCACCGTGCCGAGGATTATGGCGAAGTCCAGCCTCAGGAGCATGGCCGCCGTGAAGGTTACAACGAAGGTCAGCGCGTCGCCGCGCGTGGACTTCATCACCACGCGGATCACGTGCCTGTTGATCAGCGAGAAGCCTATGAACACGACCAGCGTGCCCAGTGCGCAGGTGGGGATGAAGCGGGTCAGCGGGCCGATCGTGAATACGCCTATGCCCACGATCACGCCGCTGATGACGGCGGCGAGGGCCGTCGCGGCTCCGCTTGCCCAGTTCAGTTGCGAGCGCACCGGCGAGCCGGATACCGGCATCCCGCCCAGTAGGGCGCTGGCAAGGTTGGCCATGCCCACGCCCATGATTTCTTTGCCCACGTCGAGCTTTTCGCCGAGGCGGGCCGCCACGCTTTTGCCCACGGAGGCCGATTCAAGGATGCAGAGGAAGGCCAGCACGAGCGAGGACTGGATTACGAGGTTCACGTCCGTCGTGCTGAAGTGGGGTAGGTGCAGCTTCCATTCGCTCGGCGATATCGCTTCGAGGTGCGCGATTCCGCCCCAGTATTCGTGCATGTTGCCCATCGAGATGGCCCAGTTCAGCACCCATCCGAGCGCGGACATCAGCACGAGCGCTATCGCTACGTTGGGCCATTTGGGGATGTGCTTTTGCAGGAGCCAGTATATGCCGGCTGTCACTCCGCTTAGGACTACCGTGGGCGCATGCGCCGTGGGGACGGAGAGCAGGGTTTTCCAAGCGAGTTCGAAGAGCGTGAAGCCGCGTTCCACCACGATGTGTACGCCGAGGACTTTGGACATCTGGTTGACGATGATGTAAAAGGCCGCCGCCGTGATGTATCCGGTTATCACGCTGCGCGATACGAATTGCACGAGGTTCGCCACGCCGATCAGCGCCCCGATCACGAGGAACACGCCTACGAGGAACATGATCAGGGGCACGAGGCGTATGATTTGTTCCGGCGCGAGGCCGAGCGTGAGCATGGCCGCAAAGAAGAGTACGGCCGTGGCGTTCGTCGAGCCGTGCACAAGGAAGCGCGAGCCGCTGAACAGGGGTCCTACGATGCCCGCCACGACGGCTGTGAAGAGGCCGTAGTGAATGGGTAGCCCGGCTATCACGGCGTAGGCCATGGATTGCGGGAAGGCTAGTAGAGCGACGTTCAGGCCTGCTTTGAGGTCGGCTTTGCCTTTTGTGGCGTCATAGTCTTTGAGCGCCTGCTTGATGGGCAGAAAGTCGAGCCTGCAGAGTTTGCATGTGAATGCAGATGCGGCACTTAGGTCTGATCGATGAAGAGCCATCGGGGATTATGGCTGGATTATCGGTCCCGCCCAGCCCTTTGCAATGCCAAACAAGCAAGGGGTGTACCCCCTTGACCCCCGATGCTTGCGCATCGGACAAGGGCGTCCGCCCCTGACGCGGCTTCGCCCGCTACCCTTGCGTCGGGTTGTGCAGCCCTGAAGGGGCGGCATGAGATAGCCTAGGGTGCAGCCCTCTTAGGGCAAACCCTAGGTATGATGTGCCACAAACCTTTTCTTGCGCCCTGAAGGGGCGCACCTTTTTTCCCGTGCTTGATTGTCGTGTCTTCGGCGTCCGGCCTTTTCCTTTGCCTTGCGGGCTTTGGGGTTCCGCTTGGCGTGGTTATTTTCCGGCAATCACATGTCGGGCATTATTTCTTGGAGTATTTCTCGCAGGTTGTGCCGTCTGCGGCGTGAGGGTTTGTTTCTGCCCGCTGGGGCGCTTATTCCGGCTGGTTTGCTTCCGCGCGGGTTGTCTCTGAGGCGGTAGGCGTTCTCGGTCAGAGGGGCAGGGCGCGGGCGCGTCGCGCGGCGTTCGTGTTTTTCCGCTGTTTGAAATAGTGTTCCGTTCATCTTGCTGCGTTGGTTTACAGCAGTTAGTGGCCTTTTGGGGCCTGAACGGATTCATCAAACGGCGGGGTATGTCGGTCGCGGATGGTTTCCTGCCGCCCTTCGCGGCTACATTTCCGCTTCGCGCAGGGGGCGGTTCAGCTTGAGTTTGAACTGGTCCAGTATGCCGTTGATGAAGCGTTTGGCGTCCGGGATCGAGAACTCTTTGGACAGGTCGATCGCTTCGTTGATGGATACCACGGGGGGGATGTCCTTGCGGTAGAGCATTTCGTATATGGCAAGGCGTAGTATGGCCAGATCGACGCGGGCGATGCGTTTGAAGTCCCAGTTTTTCGCGTATTCTTTGATGATGTCGTCGATTTCCGCGATGTGTCCGATCGCTCCGCCAATCAGTTCTTCGGCGAAGGAGTAGTATTCGCGCGGGTTTTCTTGCGTGGTGAAAAAGCGGTACAGTTCGTCGGCCATGTCGTCCGGCGGGTTCGCTTCCCACATGTATAGGAATTGTATGGTGGCGATCCGGTTGTCTCTGCGTCGGCTCATGGGCTTGTTGAAAGGGGTGTGAGGAACAGGTTTATAGGGCATGGGCACGAATAACAAAGCAAAACTCACAAGGGCTGGCAGGGCGGACGCGCCCTGCCCGCCCTCCGATGCTTCCGCATCGGGAAGGGCTACGCACTTTCCGGCATTTCATGCCTATCCCAAGACAAGGGTAGCGATGCGAAGCATGCGTAGGGGCGAAAGCCCCTGTGAGATGCGTCAGCATCTCGGGTGCAGGGCGCGTCCGCCCTGCCCTGCCTTCCTAGGATTTCCAGTTTTGGTCGTCGGAATCCTCGAAGAAGCCGGACCAGTCGGGCTTGTCATCCTCATTGGCGTCGGTGCTAAAAATCTCATCCAACCTACGGACAAGCTGCACCTTCAAATCCGCCATCTCCAAGGCGCTCTGGGCGAACTCCGAACCCCTATCCATTGCACCAAGGCAACGATCCTCGGCCTGCTTGACATTATTCACGCCGATAATGCCATTGATGACCGGAATCTCGCTCTCGCGGGCGATGCGCTGGAACGCGTCCGCCGTGGAACGTGCTATCACATCATGATGGTTTGTATCACCCCGTATCACAACGCCCAAGGCGATAATGCAGTCAAACTCCCCGCTGGCGGCCAGCATACCCGCGAGGTACGGAGCCTCCAGAGCGCCCGGCACGCGGAAAGACTCGATATCCTCGGCACGCACGCCCGCGCCATCGAGCGCGCGCAGGGCGCTGTCCAGCAGCGCGTCCACGAAACGCTTGTTATAACGGGAGGCCACGATGCCGAACCGAAGCCCCTCTCCGTCTATGCTTGTTGCGTCTGATGAATCCTGACTCATTGCGAAAAAGACACGCTATACCCGGAAACGCCCGCGCGTCAATCGCCGCCGACGAAACGTGGCGACGGTTTCGCCCCTGTGGCAAGGGCATTTCCCGTGTTTTGAAGCCACCCGCCGGTTTTTAGCCTTGAAGGGGTGCAAAGGCCGGGCACGATGATTTTTTTGCCCCTGTGAAGGCCGAAACCATTCGGTCACGGCGCGAAAGAGAACAGTCATGAGAGAAGTATCGGACATCAACGTTGTAAAGACCTCGGTCCTGCCCGCGCCGGAATACCTGTGCAGCATGATCACGCGCACGGACGCGCAGGCGGAATTCGTGGCCGACGCGCGCAAGGAAATCAACGACATCATCTTCGGCGACGACAAGAGACTACTCCTGATAATCGGCCCCTGTTCGATACACGACACCGGGGCCGGCATCGAATACGCACGGCGGCTGGCGGAACTATCGAAAAAAGTACACGACCGCATCGTGATGGTCATGCGCGTCTATTTCGAGAAACCCCGCACCACCATCGGCTGGAAAGGGCTGATCATGGACCCGGACCTAGACGGCTCAAGCGACATCCCCAAAGGCCTCGCCATGGCGCGCCGCTTTCTGCGCGACGTGATAGACCTCGGCCTGCCGACCGCCACGGAACTGCTCGACCCGATAACGCCCCAGTACATTGCGGACCTGATATGCTGGTCCGCCGTGGGCGCGCGCACCTCCGAAAGCCAGACGCACAGGCAGATGGCCAGCGGCCTATCCATGCCCCTCGGCTTCAAGAACACCACGGCGGGCGACGTGACGGCGGCGATCAACGCCATCAAGGCGGCGCGACAGCCGCAGACCTTCCTCGGCATCAGCTTTCAAGGCCTCGCAAGCTCGCTCAGGACCAAAGGCAACCCCTCCTGCCACGTCATTTTGCGCGGCGGCGAGAACGGACCCAACTACGACGCGGCGCACGTTGCCGAAGCGCGCGCGCTGCTGGAAAAGAACCAGTTGCGCCCCGCCGTGATGGTGGACTGCTCGCACGCCAACTGTAACAAGGACCCTGCGGCCATGTCCGGCGTCCTCCAGAACGTGGTGGACCAGATGCTGGACGGACAGGACTGCATCATCGGCGCGATGCTGGAAAGCAACATCAACGCCGGAACGCAGAAATTCCCGCAGCCGCTGGAAAACCTGACATGGGGCCAGTCCATAACGGACCCCTGCATCGGATGGGAGGAAACCGTGCGGACGGTCATGCAGACGTACGAACGCCTAGCCCCCCGCTTTGTGTAGTCGTGCGGACGTGTCGCCCCGCTGCGCGCGGCGCGCGCTTAGAAGAACCGGGTGGTGTCCGCCAGACGGACGCCCGCGATATATGGTCCCACGTGCAGCACGCTGTTGGCGTCCAGCTCGTCGGCATCGGCGGACCCCGTCTGCACAAGTTCGCGCGAAAGCAGGTAATCCTCGACCTCCTGTCCGGTCGTGTCCGGCAACATCACGCCGTCGATCTCCACGCAAGGCGTGAAAGACTGCCCCGTTCTTTTCGTCATTTCATCCAAAGCCGCGGGGTCGCCTGCAACGTCTTTCTTGTCGAAAGAAAGGCCGTATTTTTCCAGAACCAGCAGAACAGTCCCGCTCCACGGACATTCCGGGCGGATGTAGGCCGTAATTCTCATCACCTTAACCATCCTGTAACTTCCGTAAAAGTCAACGTGGAGGGCCTGCTTTACTGATTGCTTGATAACAGGCTGTCTTTAACGGCGTGTAGCCACTACTTGTCCCCGTCGTCGCCTATCGCCTGCACCGGGCAGTCGTTCAAGGCCTCCTCGCAGGCATCGATTTCCGCCTGCGTTTCAGGCTGCTTGAAGACAAAGGAATACCCGTCGTCGGAACGCCCGAAGAATTTGCCCGCCATCTCGCGGCACAGGTCGCAGTCTATGCACTGGTCGTCCACGTAGAACTTGCCTGCGGCGTTGATCTTCCACTTGTTTGACTTGTCTGCCATCGTCTTCGCGTTTTCTGGTTCAGGTTGCAGCCCGGAAAGGGCCGGTTCTCCAAAACAAGCCTCATGCAAGCGCCTGTCAAGAGAGACCGCGCGTGCGGCTTCGCCTGAATAGCGCCCGGCCATATTCGCGGCGACCGGGAACGTCCGCGCTCTGCCAAGGTCAGCATTGTTGCCGCGCAGACCCGCAACGGCTTGAAAAAGCGCGCAAGGCAGGGCAACTTGTCGGCAGGCCGTCCGACAATTCCGGGCGGCGGACGAAAATCCTCTTGCTTCAGCCGCCGCGCTTGGGGACTTTTCATAAGGGTATCCGGTCCGGCAGGGTGGTTTTTTCAAACATGTCCATTTACGACAGACAGTACATGCGCTTCAACGCCGAATCCCGGCGCTCGGACCCTCTTGTATGGCTCCTAGGCCTGATGCTCGCCGGGTATTTCGCGCAGGTGTTTTCGAACCTCCTGTTCAAGAGCGAGGCCGTAACCAACTTTCTCGCCCTCACCAAGGACGGCATGCTCCACATGCACGTGTGGACCCCCCTGAGCTACGTCTTTGCGCACGGCAGTCCTTGGCATTTGATAATCAACATGCTGATCATCTTCATGGTCGGCAAGCTCGTGCAGACGGATCTGGGCAGGCGGCGCTTCATATGGCTCAGCGTGCTGTCGGCTCTTGGCGGCGCTGCCGTGTTCCTGCTCTTCCACCTCGGGCCGGGGCGCTTCGCGCTTCTGGGCGCGTCCGCCGTGGCGATGGGCTACATGACGGTGTACTGCATGGCGAGGCCGGACGAACCAGTGACCTTCCTGATACTGTTCGTGCTGCCCGTATCCGTAAAACCCCGCAAACTGCTCGTGGGCCTCGTGTTCGTGGAGGTGATAATGCTCACGGCGGAGCTTCAAGGCGTGAGCGACGTGGCCAGTTCGGCGCATCTAGGCGGCATACTCGCGGCCTTTCTATACTTCCGCAAGTCGGTCATGGGCCTGCCCCTGTTCCCCTCGGCCAAGGGCATCGTGCGCCGCAGCCGGGGCCGGGTGCCGCACAAGACGCAGAACCCCCGCTACAAGGTCAACATCACCACGCGCGGCGACATGAAGGGCGAAGTGGACCGCATACTGGACAAGATCAACTCGCAAGGCTTCGGCTCCCTGTCCGACGACGAGAAACAGCTTCTGGACCGCGCAAGGGACATTCTAGGCAGGTAGGGCGGGGCCGCCGATCCGTCTCAACGACGAGTCTAACAAGACCGCCGCGCACTGCCATTGGGCGAAACTCTCCATGTAGGCGTCGCTCCACAACGTCGGCCTCAGGCTGCCCGGACTGACTCGGCAGACCTCTCGCAAGCCCCTTGAAAACAGGGTTCCCCCGTCCGCGCTGCGAAGCTCGAAGGCCGTGTCCATCGCGCAGGAACGAAGCCTCGCCACGCGCAAAGTCACCAGTATCGGCCTCACCCCGAAGAGCGGCGAGAGGTAGTCGATGGACAACCGCCGCACCACCGCATTCAGGTCCGGGTAACGGAGGGGATCGAAACCGCAGGCCCCGGTGACAAGCTCGAAAAACGCCTGCGCGGCCCTCTCCACATGAAGCAAATGCCGCGAATGATGCAGCACGCCCTGCATGTCGAGCTGGTCGAAAGCCACATGTGAACGGAAAACGAAAAGCCCGGCGGGCGGATTGTCAGGGTCTATTTCCACGGCAGGGTAGGGGCGTTTGGAGCAGATTTCGTCGATCCGGCCTTCCCGCAGCCGGGCGCAAGGTCACAGATGCCTGATGGGCGAAAATCGGACGAAAAACCGCTCTTTGAGGCGGGACGTCGATATTTCTTGCCCCTTGAACCCCTCATGGCAAGCCCCGCGAGATGGTCCTATGCCCTTTTCGCGCGCGCAAGCACCCAGTCCACCACGGCCTTGTCGTCGTCCTCGCAAATCCACACCTGCCGCAGAAACTCCGCCGGGTGAATGTCGCAAAGCCTCAAGAAAGCCCGGTCCCCGCCGCAGCCGAACATGATGCTCGGATGCAGCTCCCCGCGCAGCTTGGCGCGGGCTTTCACCAGAATGCGCGGCAGCCAGACGATGCCGCCCGCCTCCGCGCCCCGGCCCGGAAGCGTGGCGGGGTCCAGCACCACGCCCGAAGGCTTCCTCTTCTGCACCTCGATAAAGTATGAACGGCGCACATCCGCCACGGCGGCGACATCCCCGAACGAAGGCTCGCCCCCTGCCGCGAAGTCCTCCGCATAGTCGAACATCTCCTGCGCGCTCTGGCCGATGAAAGCCAGAAAGTTGAGCTGTTCGCGCGCGAACATCTCGTCGGCAGACATAATGCCCGCCCGATAAGTCCGCACCCCGTGCGTCCAGACGCTCTCAAGTTCCCGTTGGTAGTCGTAGTTGTGCATATGAAGATCGTGTCAGAAAGAGACGCCATCGGCGGCTGTCTCATTGTTATGACATACATACAAGCATCATTATGCCACGGGAACAGGATTTTAATGGCGATTTACGCGACCCGGCGCTTATGATTCGCGTGTGACAGGCGAGGCTGCGCCGCCTCATCTCCCGCAAATGAACTTCGACGACGACGAAACCATTTTGGACGGTCCGGGTAATCGGCCCGCGCCGGATTCGGCCCTCCCGCAGGGATTCCGCCTTGGCGACTACGAAATCGAGCGCCTTCTCGGCGCTGGCGCGATGGGCGAGGTGTATCTGGCCCGTCAGGTGCGCCTGAACCAGCGTTGCGCCCTCAAGGTTCTGCCCGCCGCGCTCGCGCAGTCCGCCGACTTCGAGAAACGCTTCGCCAGCGAAGGGCAGGCGCTCGCCATGCTGGACCACCCGAACGTCGTGCGCGTGCTCAACGCGGGCGAGGACAAGGGCCGCCACTTTCTGACGATGGAATACGTCGAAGGCGGCAGCCTTGAGGAGCATCTGGCCGAACGCGGCGGCAGGCTGCCGGAAGCGGATGCGCGGAAGATGCTGGTACAGATACTGTCCGGCCTCGCCTACGCGCACAAGGCCGGGGTCGTGCACCGCGA
>JBAZHO010000060.1:0-8723 GCA_041652375.1 Opitutales bacterium
TTTTTGCCAGATTAGGTTTCTATTTGGGGAAACTTTTGGCAACCGCTCTAGCTTTGGTGGGCGGATTCGTCAGTTGGGGCTTTGTCGGCGGGTCGGGATGGAGGGGCGCAAAATAAAACCGGCCTGCCTTGCGGCAGACCGGTCTATGTACGGGCGCTCAGGGCGCCGAACGGGCTATCACGTCGCTTCTGGGGGACGTTCTAGCCGCCGAAGGTGTTGCGTGTCTGTTCCTTGGCGATCTGCTTGCTCTGCATCCAGATGATCTGCCCGGTTTCCACGTTCTGAAGGGATAGTTTGATCACGTAGCCCTTCTTGCGTGTTGTGCCGGTGTAGGCATCGAAGCCGCTTACGGTGCCTTCAAGTATGTACTTGGCGCCGAACTGCTTGCCGCGTTGGACCGCCGTGGACTTGTTGACCATGCCGGAGTCGTTCTGGTAGGCCACTTCGCCCGCGATGTCCTGTCTGCGGTTGGCGTCGATGAACTGGAACAGGCCGGAATTGATGATCTGTTCCGTCACCAGCGTGGTGATGGCGTCGGTGTTTATGCGGGTGTCCGTGATCGTGCTGGTGTCCAGCCTGACGGGAACGACGACGACCGTGGGCGCTTCGTCTGCGGTGATGCGCATCACGTTGGGAGAGGACAGCATGGATGCGACCATCTGCTGAACTGTCGCGTTCACGTCGGACTGGTCCACGCCGAGGGTCTGATGGCTGGCGTCCGAGGCGGATACCTGACGAACCGGGCCGGTGGTTTCGCAACCGGCCAGCGCGAGCGAGATTGCCGCGAGTGCGGCTACGTAGCGGATTTTCATGGGTTATTTCCTATTTGGTGTAAGTGATTTCTCTGACGAATATTGTTACTGTGGTTGCGGCCCGGCTGGGCGACACGCCTCTTATGGATCCGGTTTCCCTGGGCTGGAGCGTGAGGGTGCTCCATGCGACGGCGGAGGGGCTGATTTCAAAGCCGTCAGCGTCGTACCAGTGTATGCTGTACTGGATGTTCAGGGTCGTGTAAGTGTTTCTGTTCGCGGCGATGACCGACACTTCGAAGAAACCGTTTTCGAGCTTTCTGCCCGCGATGTTTTCGAAGTATATCTCCTGCCCCGGCATTTTCCTGAGGTTCGTGTCCGGCGCGCTTATGCCGCCGTCGTGGCCGAAACGGCCACTGATCTTCAGTCCGGCGTCGCCCAGGTTGCTTACCCGGGACTGCCCGGCGGGGACGTAGCCTGAATCGCTGGCGCAGCCGCCAAGCAGCAGCGCGAGCGCGGCCATTCCCGCCTTGATCGTTATGGTTCTGGTCATGTCTCTGTCTTTGGGTTGATCCGGCCCTTAGTGGCCGCCAAAATGCGTTACTACAGCGCGGGGGCGGGCTGTTGCGCCGAATCCTTCCGGGCCTGTTCCACGGTTTTTTCGTCGAGCGTTTCCCCGTCCTGCGTCTGTCCGCCCGTGCTATCGTTGTCCGTAATGCGTATGCCTATGTTCCCGCCGAGGTGCAGGCCGTCGCCGCCGCCGCGCAGGGTTCCCTGCCCGCCGGGCACGATCGATATGCAGCCCGCGAGCAGCGGGGCGGCGATGATGGTTAGTGCGAAGATGGTTCTCTGTCCTGTCATAGGGTGGAGGTGGCGTCGGCTGGCTCCTGAACGGGGGCTCCGGCTGGCGCTTCCACTATATCGCTGCCTTGAACCAGCAGTTTCTGGCTCAGTTGGGTGACGATCAGATAATGCGTCTGCCCGGCCTTGATGTCCACGTCCACGTCACAAGACAGTCCAATATACCTGCATGTTACGGTATTGTCTCCCGCAGGCAGAAAGATTTCTCCCACCTGAACGACTTCCGGCAGTGTGAGCCAGTTGCGGTCGTCGGCGCGGTCGGTGACGATGTTGGCAACCTTCATGAGTAGTCCGATCCCTGCGCTTTGCTTGCTGGCTTCCTTCTGCATCTGGTATTTGGCTATCATGCGCAGGGCTTGTCTGAGGAGTATGCTGGGATACTCTTCCTTGAGGCTCTGGACGGCCATTGCTTCGAGGTTGCAGATGGTCTGGGTCTGGCAGGATTTGTCGGCGACGGACGTTTCAAGGAAGGCTGGTTGCGCGTAGCCCTTGGTGTCGTAGTAGGGCAGCACAAGTTGCAGTATGGCGTTGTCCCATATAAAGGGGACTCTGAACGTGGAGCGGCTGGCGATGAAGCCTTTCTCGAACACTATCACGAGGCGTCCGGAGCCGTCCGGGCAGGGATTGCCGACAAGGCTCGTGCCGTAGGTGTCTGTAAGCTGCTGCTGCTGACGCGCGTCGTCGTTGAGATTTGCGGTGCGCATCGCGCTTTCGGCAATCGTGTTGTTGGCGGGGAAGATTTCGAGGGCTTTTTTATACTCGATCAGCGCCTTGTCATACTCGCCGGAGTCCTCGAACATGCAGCCGCGCAGGAAGAATGTGAAGGCGTTCTGGAAGGAGTTCTTCACGGAGCCAGTCCCAAACACGTCCTGCGAGGTCTTGTCGGTCAGATAGGAGTCGAAGGAATTGAGGTCAATTTTCTTATCCTTGCTCTTGGCTTCAGCTTCAGCCGCAATCTTGGCGTGCTTGTCGAGCTGGTAGCTTTGCTCCACGTCGGCGCGGTTCAGCTCTATGCGGGCAAAGTCGTAGTTGCTGGCCAGTATGTAGTTAATGGCCTGCATGTTGTGCAGCATCACCTTCTCGAAGGCGTAGCCTTCGTAGGGGATGGCCAGATCGTTGCTCGCAAGGGACGAGGCGGCGAAGAGGGTGTCCGAGGCGGATATCACGGCCTTCATGCGTTCGTTTTCGAAAGTGTCGCTGGCCACCAGATAGTCGGCTGTGGAGCCTGCTTTGTCGCCTATCAGGGAGCGCAAGCGTCCGCGTTCGGAAAGGTAGAGTATCTTGTCCGGGCTTTGGCATTTCCCTTCCATCGAGTTGATTTCGTGCTCGACGTTGGCGGTGACGCCGGAGTCCAGCGCTTCCTTATACCCTTTGGCCTGACCGGAGTAGCCGGTGATACTGTTTGCAAAGTTAGTGGTGGACGCGCAGCCACCCATGCCTAGCAAGGTTGTGAGAGTCAGTGCGCAGACAACCAACCTGCGTGATTTGCGGGAGTCAGTTCTCATTTTTGTTGTTATTTGGGAGTATTGAGAAAATTGTAATTCTTCTTTGGAATGAAGCTTGCGGTTTTATTCCTCGATGCGCCTTGCGACCCAGCCGACCTGCAGGGGGCGGGTTTCTTCCAGCACGGTGGCTATGGCCACTTTGGGGCGCACCGTATCGACGCGCACCTTGCCAGCGTGGTCTTCCACAATGTCGAGTATGCTGCCGTCCTCGTCGTAGATGGTTTCCACGGGGACCACGATTTCCAGTATCTCGCCGCCTTTGAAGGCCTGTTCGCCCCTGTTCAGGTACACCTTGCCGTCGTGTACGGCGCGAATCTGAATCGGGGATATGCCTTCGGAAATGTTTGTCACCAGACGGCGCACGGTGTCGCTCTTGAGTTCCTCCATGAAGGAGGCGGGCGTGATGGTGCTGTACTGGTTCAGGGCGGCGGTGAAGACGTTGTTCACCTTCTTGGCGAAGAGCACGCGGGTGCTTTTGACGTCCACCACGCGAAGATTGACCACCATGCGGCCCAGAAGCTGGGTCTGGCTGTAACCGGGGAACTGCTGGAAGCGCTTGTTCAGCTCAACCAGCTCGATGTCTCCGCATATCATGTAGTCCGCCCCGGCGGCCTTGCCTATGCTGGACAGGCTGAGCGTGGTGACGGTGTTGAGCAGCTTTTCCTTGGCCAGATCCTTCAGGCGGGAGCGGTCGATGACGTCGAACGTCGGGTCGTTGACCAGAGCCGTCATAAGCTCGGAATTGAGCAGGTCCACATAGCTGTTGGAGAAAGCAAAACCGCTTATGTTCTCTCCGATGATGATGTGTGCGGACTTTGCTCCGAAGTCCACTACGGCGACAACCGGCTTTGCCGGAGTTGATTCCTGCTGTTCTTCCTGGGCGAATGCCTCGAACGGATTCGCAAGAGCGAGGAACAGGAACAGCCCGATGTAGCGTTTGCCTGTCATATGTTTTGGCGTTGCGGAAAGGAAGCGGGGGCCCTCCAATTCCGGTTTACACCTACTTATGTGGCAAATTAGTACGACAGGTCAAGACATAGGGATAATGGAATACTCAAGGAGCCGTTTCAGGGGGGCTTTTGGATATGGCGATTGCCGGAAGTATCCAGAAATTGAAATCCAATCTGGCAAGGAAACGGGGCAACTGACGTATGCGCGCACCCCCGGACGCCTCGGAGAGGCGTCCCTACCAACAGATTGCGCATCAACGTATTAGGGTAGGGACGCCCTCTCCGAGGCGTCCGCGATGCATGCGTTCGTCCCGCGGCTTAAATTGGCAGACTTTTGGCAACCGCTATATGCGGCTCCCGCCGCCTTTGCGGTTCAAATCCGTCCTTGATAATTCACTCCGTCATCCCGGTTCCCGTCGGCGCTTGGGTTCGGTTCCCCGGATGCGTCCTAGTTGCCGTTGCGGGACTGGAGGCGGAAGTCGTCGAAACCCGTTTGGCGGCAGGTATCCATGAGGAAGGTCACGTTGCGCAGCGGCGTGTTTTCGTCCGCCCGGATCACGAGCGGGGGCTTGTCCGCCGCCTTGCCGAGCAAGCCAAGCGTGTATGCGAGTACGTCGGGACTCACTTCCTTGCCGTTGTAGTAGAACTTCCCGTCAGCCGTAATCGTTATGTCTATGGACTGCAGAAGCGTGTTCTTCCCGGCAGTGTTGATCTCGGGTAGGGTTATGTTGAGCGTCTGCCCCTGCCTGAACTGCATTGTCACAAGGAAAAAGAAGATGAGCGTCGTGAGCACGTCCACCAAGGGCACGATGTTGACTTCCACCCTTCTGCGGCGGCGCTCGGGCATCAGGCTCATTTGTCGAGTGCGGCTTTCTCGATGTTCTTCTGGTCGATCGTGACGATGCGCTCGACCAGAACGTTCAGGCGCGCGGCAAGGGTCTCGATGCGACGGTTCAGAAAGCCGTTGAACACCAGTGCCGGGATTGCTATTGCCAGACCGAGAACCGTGGTGGCCAGCGCGAGCGACACGCCCATCACGAAGGCCTGCGGCTCCGGCACGCCCGTCTCCGGCGACACGCGCGAGAACACGCGCACAAGGCCGGTCACGGTTCCCAGCAGCCCCAGCAGGGGCGCGGCGCTGATGACCACTTCGAGCAGGAACATGCCCCGTTCCATGCCTATGACCTCCATCTTGCCGAAGGCCTTGATCTGGTCCGCGTCGGGGTGGCGCTGCTGGTGGAAGAGCAGGATGCGCCCGGCCACGGAGTCCGGCTCCCCGGCGGGCAGGGTGCTGTCCTCGATGATGTCGTTCTGTATATGTATGGGTATGACCCTGCTGGTGCGCAGGGACATAATGCGTTCCAGAACGATGAACACCGCAAGAAGCGAACATAGACCCAGCGGGTATATGAATATGCCGCTGGCCTCGATAAGGTCTTTCATGGAAGTGATGGTTGGGGCTAGCGGCCCCGCCGTCTTATTTACGGCGCGGACATGTAGGGCAGGCTGGCCGCCACGGCGTCCACTTCGGCACTGGCCGAGAGCAGGTCCGCGAGCGGGTCCCAGCGTCCGCTGATCAGGCCCGAACGGGCCGATTCGCGGATTCGGGCGGGAATAACCTTGCCTTCAAAGCGTATCTCTTTGCCTTCCACGTCGATGGTGATTTCCAGCGCCGGGTTGGCGATCACGGCTTTTTCGATGGTCAGCCGGTCCTCGTGACTCACGCTCACGCAAGGGATGCCGAGCTGTGTGGAGTTGCCGAAGAAGATCTCGGCGAAGCCCTCGGCAATCACCGCGCGGAAACCGGCATGGTAGATGGCCTGCGGAGCGTGCTCGCGCGAGCTGCCGCAGCCGAAGTTGTTGCCGCTGACGATAATCGTGGCCCCGGCGTAGCGCGCGTTGTCGATGTTGTGCCCCTTGGGGCTGCCGTCCTCGTTCCTGCGCACGTCGTTGAACAGATATTGTCCAAGGCCGTCGAAGGTCACGCACTTCATGAAGCGGGCCGGAATGATGCGGTCGGTGTCTATGTCGTCTCCGGGGACGGGGACGGCGCGACCGCTGACACTTGTGATCTTTGGCAGAGACATGCTTTGTATTGCAAGGAAAAGGGCGCGGACTACGCAAGCGCATTCGTGCCTCGTTGACCTCCGTTGACCGGAAATCACAGCGCTTGTTCCCGCATCCGGCGGGTTCGTGCCATGTAACGCAGCCCCACAAGGGCCGAGGCAAAACCCGCCGCAGCCCCTATGCACAATGCCCATCGCGGGCCAAACTTGTCCGCTAGCCAGCCCACTATCGGCGCGCCAAGCGGGGCACCGCCAAGGGCGACGGCCATGAAAATCGCCATGACCCGCCCGCGCATGGCCGGTTCCGTGGATAGTTGAATGATGCTGTTGGCCGCGGTGGTCAGTGTTTGCACGGCGACGCCGATCAGTATCAGCGTGATGCCGAAGAGCCAGTAATTGGGCATGACAGAGGCCAGCAAGAAACCAGTGCCGAAAAGTGTGGCGCCGATAGTCATCAACGCGATATTAGGCCGTTCCCGTCCGGCGGATAGCAGCGCCCCGGCAACGGAGCCGATTGCCATGGTGGAGGTCAGGATTCCGTACTCTCCGGGTCCGGCGTGAAATACGGACACAGACATTGTCGAGATGAATATGGGGAAATTCATTCCCAATGTGCCCACGATGAACACCATCAGCATAATGACCTTCATGTCCGGGCGCTTCCACACATAGCGGAATCCGTCTCCGATGCTGCCACGCGCTTTTACGGCTCTGGCGCCTTTATACAGTTCGCCGACGCGAAGAAGGTTCAGAGAGCCTAGCACGGCGGCGAATGAGGCCGCGTTAATTATGAATACCCAACCCGTGCCAACCGTCGCTATGAGTATGCCCGCCACGGCGGGACCGATCATGCGCGCGGCGTTGAATGATGTGGAGTTTAATGCAACCGCGTTGGCCAGTTGCGTTTCCTCCACCAGTTCGGATACGAATGTCTGCCTTGCCGGAGCGTCAAGGGCCGTGGCGCAGCCCAGCAGAAAGGCAAATACGTAAACTTCCCACAACTGGACCAATCCACTGACGGTGAGCAGGCCCAGCCCAAGGGCCAGCACGCCCATTGCGGACTGTGTGGCGATCAGCAGCTTGCGCCGGTCCATGTAATCTGCCGCAAAGCCTGTAAAGGGCAGCAGCAGCATTCGGGGGCCGAACTGGAGCGCGATTACAATGCCTACCGCTGTTGCGTTGTTATCGGTAAGTTGTGTCAGTACAAGCCAGTCCTGCGCGGTGCGCTGCATCCACGAACCTACGTTGGACACAATTGCCCCGGAAGCCCATACCCGGTAGTTGTAGGTGTCCAGAGACCGGAAAGTCCCTTTGAAGAACCCTCTCATTTGCAGGAGCTGTCCAAAAGCTGGATTATCTGCTCGGCAGTGCCTGATTCGCCAATCCTTGGGAATATTCGCGTAATGCTGTGCGTGTGGGCTTCGGCGCTGGAGTCCGTCATGGCGTCCGTGGCCAAGGTAACGTTGAACCCAAACTCGTGCGCCTGCCGCGCGGTCGATTCCACGCCGATGCTAGTGGACACGCCTGCGATGACTACTTGTGTGACGCCCAGTTTTTTCAGGTATTCTTCAAGGCCGGTGTTGGTGAATGCGCCCCACTGGCGTTTTGAAATTGTGTGATCTTCCGGCTGTTGATTCAGCTCCGGGATAAGGTCGGTCCATCCGGCGGGTAGCTGCGCGATGTTGCGTTTCTGTTCCGTGCGCCCGGCAGGCAGGCCGACGGCGTTCACGAGCACGACCGGCAGGGCGTGGCGGCGGAAGGCGGCGGCAAGCTCGCTAGCGTGCTTAATAACGTCTTTGACGGGATGTGCGGAGGACAGGGCGACGATGCCTTTTTGCAGGTCGATGACTATCAGCGCGGTTTTTGGATCAAGAGTGCTTACTGGCATTGTATAAAGTGTTTATGAATTAGTTGCGTCAGGTCCCAAATCCGCGATCCGGGCCAGCAGTTCGACTGCGGCTGCCAGCGTTGCATGTTCTTCCGCTGTCAGCATCGCCTTTATGCTTCGGAACAGCCAGTCCTGCCGTGATGCACGACCCTCACGGACTTTTTCCCGGCAGGCATCCGTGATGGACAGAATGATTTGTCGCCCGTCATTGGGGTCCGGTTCACCTGTAACAAACCCGGCGGCCTGAAGGATGGATACCGTGGAGCACATGGACTGCGGACGCACGCCCTCGGCACGCGCCAAAGTTGTCACCGTGGCCGGGCCGTCCCGCTCCAGACGTGCCAGTACCGACACCTGTGACCAAGGCAGATCCCAAGCGTTTGTCTGCTCCCTCAGCCGTCGGCCAAGCTTGCCGATAACGACGCGAATGTTGCCTGCCAGAAGGGAAAGGTGCGCAGTCTCAGGATCAATCTGTTGCTCGTTCATACCAGCAAAGTAGCAGGTAGTAAGGCAAACTGTAAAGGCAAACTTACCAGTTTAACTTAGTAGATTTGCAAAACCGCAATCACGATTGAAAACCTCAAATCCGGCAACCCCGGGAACCCCCTGTCAAGACGCGCAAATCTGCAGCGCAGGGAGAACTCCGTGGGCGCAATTAGTGCTCATTTTATACATGGCGCTGCAGATTTGCGCGTCTTGACAGG
>JBAZHO010000061.1:0-8712 GCA_041652375.1 Opitutales bacterium
ACCCGTTCTGCTGGCCATATTCACCCTGACGTTTTTCATGGTGAGGGCTGCTCCGGGCGGGCCTTTCAGTTCGGAACGCAACGTGTCCGCGCAAGTGCTGGAACGGCTCAACGCGCACTACGGTTTGGACAAAGGACTTTGGGACCAATATTGCACCACGCTCGGGCAGATCGTGCTGCACGGCGACCTTGGACCCTCGTTCCGATACGAAGGATTGAGCGTTGGCGGGATGATGGCCGAGGCCCTGCCGGTATCTCTGGAACTAGGCGCGTGGGCGATGCTGTTTGCCGTGTGCGTGGGCATACCCGTGGGCGTGCTGGCGGCGGTGAAACGCAACACATGGCTGGACTACGTGCCAATGGGCTGGGCGATGATCGGCATCTGTCTGCCCTCGTTTGTCATCGGGCCTTTGCTCGTGATGGTTTTCTCCCTCTGGCTAGGCTGGTTCAGCCCGACCGGCTGGTTCGGCCCGGCGGACCGCGTGCTGCCCTCCGTGACCCTTGGACTGGCATACGCCGCCGTCATAGCGCGACTGACCCGCGCCGGGGTGATGGAAGTGATGGGCAAGGACTTTGTGCGCGCCGCGAGGGCCAAAGGCATATCCGGTCCCATGCTCATCATCCGGCACGTGCTCAAAGGCGGCCTGCTGCCCGTGGTGGCGTATCTTGGCCCTGCGTTCGCAGGCGTGCTGACCGGGTCCTTCGTCGTAGAGACGATATTCAACATACCGGGGCTGGGACTGCTATTCGTGCGCGGAGCCCTTGGGCGGGACTTCACTATGGTGCAGGGCACGGTGCTCCTGTATGCGGCGATGGTCGTGCTGATGAACCTGCTGGCGGACCTTGCGCAAGGCTGGCTGAACCCGCAGGCGTCCTGAGCGGGTCGATATAGTGGTTTCGATCAACATCTGGACATTCCCCCATAGCGCCAACGGCGCGACATGAGATAGCCCGGGGCGCGCGAAGCAAACCCCGGGTAAACGAAATAAAAAATACATTCTGGAGTGCTGCAAGCGCGACCCTCTTTCCGCATTACAGGCCAGAAGGCCGCGCTTGCAGCACTTGGGAAAAATACTTTTGTTTGTATTTCATACCTAGTTCTACTCTGTTAATAACCCATCACGCTGCCGTCGCGCAATATCTCGCTCTCTGGCCTCGTGACGCCGCTTCATGCGGCTTATCACACCGGCCTCATCTCTTGGCTGTCGCGGCAGGTAAAAGTCCAGCAAGTCCACCACGTCGCGCACGCTTAGTAGTGGCGTATCCTCCTTGCTGGCAATGCGTTCGCGCAGGGTGAAGAGCATTGCCATGCACACCAGCGTCATGTGGTGATGCCAGCCTGTCCATCCGCGCACTTCGTATTGCGCCATGCCGAGGCTTCCTTTCGCATCGGCAAACGCCTGCTCGATCCAGAAGCGCTGACCTTGCATGTACGCGAGTCGTTCCCATGACGTGTCTTCAGGCGCGTTGCTTAACGAATACTTGTAGCTCCCATCGCCTTCCAGTCGATTGCGTCATTTTTTATTGGCCCCTTCGGGCCGGTTGGTTAATTCAACTGTCGCTATTAAATAACGCCGCGTAGATTAGTCAAGATATTTATTGACTAAGTGGAAATAAGCCTTGGTCCTGTTCCCTCCCCCTTGCCCCAATTCTTGGAACTTACCGGGCAGGCAAGGGAGGCGAGCAAGAGCGGCTGCGCCGGATCGCCAACGGGTTTTACTTCTCCGCCTCCGAGAGCAACTGGATCAGCTCTTGGGGCCCTGATTTCTTTGCACGATCCAGAGGTCGCATGCCGGAAATGCGGATATTCGTATTTGCCCCGTGTTCAAGCAGCAGGCGCACGGCTTCAATATTTCTATGCTCAACGGCGACAGACAGGGCGGTCACGCCGTCAACGCCCTTATGGTTAACATTTGCTCCCTGATCGAGAAGAAAGCGCATCGTTTCCATATGTCCGTTGTCCGCCGCTTCTATCAAGGGCGTTCTGCGGTCATTGCCTTCCGAATTCACGGATTCGCCATGTTCCAGCAAATACGCGATGGCTATGGATTGTCCCGCCTTCGCCGCATAATGAATAGCGGACATATCTTGATCGTCAGTGGTTGTCACCGAGGCCCCCCCCTCCACAAGGCACTGCATCACATCCAGATATCCTTCCTCCGCAGCCATCATAAGGGGAGTCCGCCTCAGGATTGATCTGGCATCGGCCTTCATGCCACGCGCAAGAAGCCAGCGAACCGCATCGACATGTCCGTTTGCTGCGGCGATGTGCAGAGTTCCGATTTTGCCTGTGTGTTTTTCCCCGATGCTTGCCCCTCTTGAAACCAACAGGGACATGCAGTCCACGCTCCCTCCGCAAGCGGCTTGCATAAGCGGCGTCCAGCCGGCCTTGTTGCGCGCGTCTGCCTTTGCGCCGTGGTCCAGAAGGAGCCGCGCCTCTTCCAGCTTTCCGTTGCGCGCGGCGAACATAAGCGGCGTCCAGCCGTTCTTGTCGGTTTGATCAACGGCAGCCCCATGTTCTAGGAGCCACGTAATGACATCGGCATGCCCATATTCCGAAGCCATGTCCAAAGCCGAGATGCCGTTATTGTATGTCTGATCCAGATCAATCCCCATCCCGGTCAGCCATTGCACCAGTTCCAGATTTCCGCTGCGGGCGGCACTCAGGATCACCGGCCAGCCATCATGAGTGGAAAGACTGATGTCAGCCCCGTTCGCAGCCAGAAACTTCATGACATCCATATGCCCACGGTCTGTGGCCGAAAGAAACGGCGTCCAGCCGCCGTCGTCGCGCGCATTGATATCCACCCCCTGAGCCACCAGCATCTTAACGATATCCAGATAGCCGTCTCTGGAGGCATACAGCAGCGGGGTCCATTCCGTGCGGTCCCTTGTGTCTGGAGCGAAACCCTTGCGGATCAGATATTCTGTAAGTTCCTCGTGCCCTTTCGCGGCCGCGATCAGCAGGGCGTTCTGCCTCACATTGTTCGCGGCGTTGAGGTCCGCGCCGTGCTGCTCAAGCAGTTTGAATGTTTCCACGTCCCCCGTATCCGCACTCAGGAGCAGGGGGGTCCAGCCTGTGTATGTCCTTTTGTTGACAGACGCGCCGTGGTCCAGAAGGACGCGTACTATATCGGCATGCCCATTGTCCACCGCCTTACATAGTGGCGTCCATGAGTAGTGGTTGCTTGCGTCAACGCGGGCTCCGTTCGCCAGAAGATACTCAACCATCTCCAGATGGCCGTTCTGGGATGCAAGAATCAGGGGGGTCTGTCCTGTTTTTGTCGCGCCTTCCAAGGGTGCTCCACGCGCCAAGAGCCACTTGAATATGTCCAAGTGCCCGCTGTCCGCCGACAGCGTGAGCGGCGTCCAGCCCTCATCGGAGGTCATATCCCACGCCGCGCCGCGTTCCGCAAGCAGCTTGACGATATCAAGATGCCCGTCCTTTGCCGCAAAGAATATGGGCGTCCAGCCTGTGCCATCGCGGCAATTAACCTCAATGCCCCTGTCCAGCAGATAATTGACGATGTCCGCTTGTCCGTGTGCCGCCGCGATGTGCAGCGCGTTCAAGCCGTCCCCATTGGTGGCGTATATATCAGCCCCCCGCTCCTCCAGCAGCTTGACGACTTCCAGCAAGGCTCCCTTCTGCAACACTGAGTGAAATATGAAGCTCGAACCACCGACGCTTATCTTGAACGCGTTAGGCGAGCTTTTCCCCGCAACGGCCATCAGCGGCGTCCATCCCGTGTTGTCGCGGATGTCCGGCTCCACGCCTGCTTCCAGCAGGCAAATCAGAGACTCTCCGCTTCCGTTCTTGGCGGCGGCATGGGCGGCCGTCAAGCCATTCGGGGTCGCGGCCAGGAGGTTCGCCCCGCGCTTAATAAGAAGGCGCACGCAGTCCTTGTTGTCGAAAAGTGCCGCCAGCATCAGGGGCGTCCATTTGTCCCGGTCCCGAGCCTCGATATCCGCGCCTTTGTCCAGCAGCAGATTCAGCAAAGCAGTCCCGCCCTTGCGCATGGCAAGAACAATCGGGACATCGCCATCCTCGTCGCTCTCGTCCACGGGAACGCCGTTTTCCAGCAGAAAGGCCACGGCATCCGCATAACCTCCCGACGCGGCCTTGCAGATCGGGCTGCGTCCCTGCGCATCCGAAAGGGTCATATCGCCGCCCCGCGCCTTCAGTTCCTTTGCAAGCGCTGCAAATCCGCCAGCCGCAGCCACATATATGGGCGTCTGCCCGTCGGAGTTCCTGACGTCCAGCGAAGCGCCGGAATCGAGCAGATGGAGGACCATTTCCTCGTCCCCGGACTTGATCGCAAGCAGAAGGGGCGTCCAGCCGTCCTCTTCCTCCGCGTTGACGTCCGCGCCAAGTTCCACAAGCAGCTTTACTGCTTCAAAATTACCCTTCCATGCCGCGTGCATGAGAGCGGTCCAGCCGCTTGGCGGAGCGGTGTTCACGGAGACGCCTTTGGCGCATATCGCTTTGAGCGTCCGTAAATTGTCGCTCTCTGCCGCGAACATCAGCGCATTCGTCCCTCCCATGTCGGTAAGGGCGGGGTTGGCCCCCCGGCTCAAAAGCAGCTCCACGACGTCGGCATGGCCAGTCCTCGCTGCGAACATCAGCGGCGTCCAGCCGTCCGTATCGGGCTGATCAGCCAAGGCCCCTTGGTCCAGAAGCAGCTCCGCGACATCCCTGAAGCCAAATCCCGAGGCAAAACGCAGTGCGCAGGCGCCATCGAGGGCTTGCGCATTCACACGCGCCCCCTTTTCCAGAAGCATTTTCACGATGTTCGCAGAGCCTTTGGCCGCTGCAAAAAGAAGTGGCGTCTGATCCTTGTCCGTGCGGCAGTTCGCATTCGCGCCGTGTTCCAGCAGCAGCCGGACGGTGTCCTCCTTCACGTCGAAACACGCCGAATGAAGCGGAGTCCATTTCCCCTTGTTCGCGGCGTTGACATCGGCCCCGGCATCCAGAAGCAGCTTCGCAACACCGGAATGCCCTGTGTCCGAAGCCATGATCAGCGCCGTGCGCCCCTCGTCATCCGCCAAGTTGACATCCGCCCCCATCTCGATGAGACGACGAACAATTCCTTCGAAGCCGTTCTTTGACGCCGCGAGCAGGGGGGGTATGCCCGAATTCGTGCGGACGTTTACGTCCTTCCATCCCTTTTCAATCAACAGGTCCGCGATGTCCGCGTGCCCGAAATTGCATGCCAGAGCAAAAGGCGTCCACCCAAGATCGTCCCGCACGTCGAATTTCGCGCCACGTTCCAGAAGCAGCTTTGCAATGTCCAAATGGCCCATGCGGGACGCGATCATCAGAGGCCGCATGCCATGAAAGAGGTCGCCGTTCACGTCCGCCCCGGCATCCAGAAAGGCCTCCACCACGGCAAGGCGACCGTTCCGCACGGCCACGTACATGGCGGACAGCCCGTCCTCGTCCTTCACGCCCGCGTCCGCCCCCTTCTCCAGCAGAAAGCGCACAAGTTCCGCATGGCCGTTCTGGGCGGCCAGATACAGCGGCGTGACATCCTCGTTCAGGGCGTTTAGCTGCCCCGGTTCCGCGACGATGATGGAGCGCAAGGCCTCCAGATCTCCCTCAAAGGCGGCATCGTGAACAGGGGCGGCATGCGACGCGGACGCAAGGGCTAGACAGGCCAACAGGGTTGGGGCGGAGAGGAATTTCATCTGGGGCGGCATAATGCTATTAAAACGCGATCCGCGTTGGCAATGGCCAAGCAGCCGCCGGACACAGGGGGGGACGCAAAAATGCGATTTTCCATTCGATCTTGCGCGATTGCAGGATGGACGTCCCCGGAATCAATCCGCTCAAAGACAGGTCGCGCCGTGACTTTTCAGAAGTGTCTGCATCTTTGGCGTGCCGGTGTTGACGGCCACGTCCAAAGGATTCAAGCCCTCCGGGCCGAGGTTGGGGTTCGCCCCTCTTTCGAGAAGCAGAGTCGCAAGTTCGATGTCTTCGCGCACGACGGCGTGGAAAAGCGCCGTCCAGCCCAGAGTGCTTCGGGCGTTCAGATCGGCGCCGCGTTCGAGGAGAAATTCCACGATCTCCCTGCGGCCTTCGCTGGCGGCACAGACCAGCGCGGTCTCGCCGTCTCGCGTCGTGGCTTCGATCGGCAAACCGCGATCCAGCAGCATGCGCAACATGTCCATGTTGCCTTTCAGCGCGGCCTCATGGATCGGCTGGCGTCCGTAACCCAGATCCCTTTTCGTCAGGTCGGCCCCGTGATCGGCGAGCATGCGAAGCATGTCCGTGTTTTCATCCTCCGCCGCAGAGTTGACCGGATAGCTATTCCAGCCCTTGGCGTTAACGTCGGCCCCGCGCTTGATCAGCAGTTCGGCCATGGCGACATCACCACGTCCGACGGCGAGCGATAGCGGGGATGTCGCCCAGTCCGAAAAATACACCCTGTCGTTCACTTTGGCCCCGTGGTCCAGCAAAAGGGAGGCCATCGCCACATCGTCGTTGAAAACGGCGGCGATCAGCGGCGGGTAACCATTCCTGTCGAGCGCGAGAGCGTCCGCCCCGCGCTCCAGCAAAAGGGTCGTAACGGGGATATTATTTTTTACCATCGCATAAACCAGCGCCGTTTCGCCCTTGGCGTTGCAGGCGTCAACTTCGGCCCCGTGGTCCAGCAGCAGCTTCGCCACATCGGTGCGTCCCATCATGGCGGCGACCATCAACGGGGTGGTCAGATCGTGGGACCTGATGTCTGCGGGCATGCCTTTTTCGAGGAGCAGCAAAGCCACGTCCCTGTGCCCTCCGGTGGCTGCATAATGCAGGGCCGATACTTTGCGGTTGGATAATATGTGCCAGTCCGCCCCCTGCCCGAGAAGAAGATTGACCACCGTCACGTTGCCGCAACGACAGGCGAGCAACAGGGGAGTGTCGCCGTTTTTGCTGACGCCGTTTATATTCGCTCCGTGTTCGAGCAGAAGCAAGGCCGCCCAGTGGCAGCTCCGGGAACAGGCCACATGCAGCGCCGTGAAGCCCTGCGCGTCGTGATCGTCCACACGCACCCCTTTTTCCAGCAGCAGACTCATCATGTCCATGTCGCAATGATCCACCGCGATGCGCAGGGGCGACCATCCGTCATTCTCGGCGTTGATGACGTATGGCTCTTTGCCCAGCCATTCGCGCACGGTTTTGACATCGCCGGTCTCGACGGCGCGGAAGAACGCTTCAAGCCTTTGTGTCTCCGCCGCAATCGCCACCGCTTGCGCCGCCGCTTCCGCCTTCGCTTTGGCTTCCTGCAACAGCGTCACGACTTCGTTCTGCGAGTTGCGCAGGGCCAGTCCGCGTGCGGTGAGGCCTTTGTCGTTTGTAGTATCGGGTAGCGCGCCTTTCTCAAGCAGCAGCTTCACGGCATCCGCATGGCCTCTTGCGGCGGCGTAGTGCAAGGGCCTGTTCCCGTCGAAGAGAGGCGCGTTGACGGCGTCGGGATGGCTTTCAAGGATTGTGCGGATCGCTTCGCAATTCCCCGTGTCGGCGGCTTGCGCAAGAGCGAAGGCCGTCTTCTTGTCCAGTGCCTCCGCTCCGGTCGCCGCGCCGACGAATGCAGGCGCAAAAAGGCATAGCAAAACGAGAAGGCGCAGAGAGTGTTTCATGGGAGCAAGGCCGACGGTCGGGATCGCCTTTGATACTGCCTCAACGTAGCGATGCCCTCAAGCGGAAAACCAACTCGCGCGAACGGTCGGCAGGCCCGCCGCTTTACTCCGCTGCGGCTTTCTTCACTCCCGCCCGCTTCGCTCCGGCCACGGCGGGCTTCTTCGGCTCCCTCGGGGGGAACTTGAAGGAGATGCCGCCTTTCTTGACGTCCAGAACCAGTATGGCGCGGAAGGGGCGGCGGGTCTTGTTCGAGATGAAGCCGTCGATGATGCCCGTCTCGCCGTTTTCAAAGAGTTTGCGCGCGTCCTCGGTGGGGATGGTCTTGGCCAGTATCTTGCGGGAAATGCGTATGCCTTTTTCGCGGTCGCCCTTCAGGTAGCTTTCGCTGGCGAAGGCGTTGGGCGTCTCGTAAACCTTCGTGCCGTCGCGGGGGTTGATGCCCACGACCGTGAGGTGTTCGAGGTCAAGCGGGCTTTCGCCGTTCTCGGACTCGCCGTTTTCACCGTTCTGCACCGCGCCCTCGAACACGAAGGCGACCTTGCCCTCCTCCATGCGCAGGATGGCGCTGAAGGGGCGGCCCTTCTTGGAGCGGAAGCCGTCCAGCGGCCCGACCTGTCCCTTCGTGACAAGATCCCGCGCCTCGTCGATGTTGATCATGCGCGAGGCCATGGTCTTGTAGATCGAGATTTTGCCGTCCTGACTGCGGAAGGCGCGCACGGTTTCCAGCATGGTCTGCCCGTCGCTGGGGCAGACGATGTCCGTGGGCTTGATTTCCTGTTCGGCCTCGGAATAGCTCTTGGCCTTGCCGACCATGCGCTGGGCGTGCTCGCGGATGCCCTGCATGAAGTCCGCGCGGCTTAACTTGCCTTCCTCGATGAGCTTGAGCTTGTACTCCCAGTCTCCGGTGAGGTGGGCGCTGACGAGGCTCTGGATGTCCACCGCGTTGAGGAAGTCGATCAGGCTCTCGGCCTTGCCCGTGGGGACAAGGTCGCGGCTCTGCCGTTCCATGTACTGCTCGTTGATGAGGTGGTCTATGGTCTGGGCGCGGGTGGCGGGGGTTCCGAGGCCCTTTTCCTTCATCGCCTCGAC
>JBAZHO010000062.1:0-8622 GCA_041652375.1 Opitutales bacterium
CAGATTCGGTTTCTATTTTGAAAAACTTTTGGCAACCGCTCTATCCGCAGATAAGCAGGGATAAATAAGGGATTGGAAAATCAGAACGTTCGTTTTTCTTTATGGAATCGCTATAGATGCATCAATTCGTGCATAGACCGTGATATATGCGATTGATTCCGAGATAAAATGGGCTTAGATGTGTCCCATGCATATATCGTCCGTCGCTTGCTGTGCAATTCGCCCTTTGATCTTCATCCGCGCCTTTCGCGCTCTGGCTGTGTCATACCTGTTCACGTTTTCATGCTGCATGGCAAATGCCGAGTGGCATCCAGTGATGGACATCATAAACGAACATGTTATTGGCTCGGTCAAAAGTCGTTGGGAAAGGAATACGGCCCTGATTGTAATTACAAGCACGTACGACTGGCGTTTGATTGAAAGCATGAGCCGAAAAGGGTGGAAGGCGTCGATGGACTGCTTGCATCTGCCTCAGGAGGATGTGCCGGCGAACTTGGGCGCGCAGATTCAGATGATGAAAGATCGTCGCAAGGACTGCTATCGCACGCATCCTGACTGGGTTATGATAAACTACCTTGAAGGTGACTTCCCGCTTGTTGTTGAACATAGTGATAATTACGATGTCTGGGCGAAGGGTATGTACGATGAGTGGGTTGAGTCATGGCACAAGGAGGGATACGGCCACCAGTTGATAGATACTTACGGTAGCGCTAGTTTCGACTACTGGGAATACGCAACATTTATCTCAAGAGCTAACGCCCTTTGCGTTCTTGGTAGATACGACGATGCCTTGGCGGCATACGACAGGGCGATAAAGACTTACGCGGACGCGAGCTATATTGATAGTGATGACAAGAAGTCCATGCAGTTCCCGCCGCGTCTGGGGGCCGGACGTGTCGAATACCTTCTGGCTGGCTCGCTGGATGACGTGCAAAGCTCCAACCATTACATCAACGCGCTCAGTGCCTTCACCAGTCTTCGCAATGACATGCTTGCACTGAACGCGGATTGCTCGGACATATGTTCGCATGAGTGCATACTTACGCTTGTGGGGCTGACGCGTTGCTGCGACGGGCACGACAGGCTGGCGATGCTCGAAAGCGCCCTTGACCTTTCCAGAAGCACTCTTGACCATCCCACAAGCGTATATTCCACGTATTCGCTGGAGGACAGGATGCTTGATCGCCTGTATCTACTGAGCGAACTAGCGGCAGGAGCCGGGGGCGACAAGCAGGAAACATACCTTCGGCAAGCGGCTGAACTGCTGGCCGGTCTGACGGCTTTGGATCAGTCCGCATGCCGCGCATGCAACGTATGGTCCCGTAAAATCATCATGGCGCGGTATTACGCCACGCTGGCCCAGTGCGGATCGGAAGAGGAGGGCAGGGCGGCTCTTGCCCGTGCCGTCGAATTGTATCGGGAGAATTCCGTCAACGCCGGTCAGGAAGCGTTTGTTTACGACATGGCAAAGGACGCAGAGGCGGCCCTAGGCTCCCTTCTGTGTCGAGAGGTGGAGCTTGGATACTGCGACGATGAGGCCGCGACGCTGGAAGAGGCGTTGAAGCATTTCGATGCGGCGCTGGGCCAGACAGGGCAGAATGCATTGCCCTCCCGCAAAGCGGCAATAATGACCGGAAAGGCTGATGCCCTGCGGCTAAAGGCTGCCAATATGTCCGAACCGGAACGCAGTGCCATCATCAAGGAAGCCATCGGCCTGTTAAAGGATGCAGCGCAGATGTGCCCGCCCGGCAGCTACCTGCAAACATGGGCGGCAATTCGTGCCAGTCAGGCAAAGATCATGCGTGAACTTGCAAAAAATGAGGGCAATCCAGCCAAGGCAGCCGCCATGCTGGATCAGGCGTTGCTGGCCATGAAGGACAGGCAAAAGGTGCTTACGGAAGAGTTCTCTTTCGCGGCATACAACGAGGCCAAAAAGTGGATGGCCGATGTAACAGCACAGCGCGACAGCAAGAAAAGCAGCCATTCGACCAGCGAGGGCGGAAACTAGCAGGCATGACTACGCAAATATCGTGATGACCGCGCCCTGCGGTCGAAGGCACTTGATGAACGCGCAAGACAGGGCTACTACTTGCTGAGTCGCTGCATAAGTTCCATGTAGTCCCATAAGGGGCCAGTCTTCCCCTTCTTTCGCATTTTCAGCATATTGGCCTGATAGTTGTCGTTTCTTGATGATAATATCCACTCTGATCGTCCATGTGCGTGGGCGCTGATTTCAGCTTCGATACTATCTGCTGTAAATGAAGGCGACAGGTAGTAATACGGTTCCAGCATCGAGATGTTTGCAAGTTTGGGCGTGCATTTTACAAGCGTGTCGTAGAGCGGGGTGTTGGGATATACGCGAAGCCCCGTGCTGGAGAAAAATATCCCTCCCGGTATCTCGCGGGAGCGGGCAAATGTCTCCGCCATTGTCTCGCGCGTTTCGCCGGGTCCGCCAAATATGATGAAGTGACAGATTCTGATATCTGCCTTCATAAGGTTCATGCTGCTTTCCCATATGTCCTTGAAGCTAAATTGTTTGCCGTAATTCGTCAGCATCGTATCCGATAGGCTGTCCGAGCCGCATTCGGCATGGCACATGCCAGCGCGGGCCATTAGCGCGGCCAGTTCGGGGTCGATATTCGACGGCTTGATGAAGCAGCCCCAGCGCAGTTTGAGATTTGCGCGGATCATGGCTTCGCAAAGCTCAACCACACGATTTCTCGATGTGTTGAACACTCCGTCCACTATGAAAAAGTAATTCGCGCCCAGTTTCTGTATCAGGCGCATTTCCTCTATCACGGTCTCGACAGGTTTGTAGCGTGCGTTTCTCCCCTCAAGGACCGGATAGGTGCAGTAGCAGCACTTCATCGGACAGCCTCGCTGGGTCTGAATGTTCAGCATCCTGCTTGATACAAGGTAATGCGGGGCGATCTTGCTTCGAATATCTATGTCGAAATATGTGCAGAAACCTGCCGGGGCAGGTGAAAGAAGGGAGCCTTGATTAACGGCATCGGATAACTCCTCTCTGGATAATAGCCATGGCGCGGAAGGCGATCGGCCTGCCTGCAGCGTATCGCAGATGTGGCGGAAGGCTTGCTCTCCTTCTCCCTTGATCGCGTAGTCCGCACCGCTCATACGAAGGATTTCGCCGGGAAACAGCGAAACTGCCGGGCCGCCGAGCACAATCGGTCCCTTGCATATATTGCGGCATAGCGATACCAGCGCAGGTAATTCGCCAAGCAAGGTTCCCTTGCTGCTCATGCAGACTTCGTCCACGTTGCGCACGGATATGCCCACAAGGTTCGGATGGAAGGCAGATGCCTCTTGATGCCAGTTTTCAGCAGCGTAGAGCAGGTCCACAAAGAACACGCTGTGCCCCGCCTGAATTAGGGAATCTGCCACGTAGGCAAGCCCCAGCGGGAATACAGGGTCGGGCGTTGTGTAAAGGTTGGATGATACGAGCAATATTTTCAAAGGCACGGCGGTAGAGATTCAATAACGTGAAATGTCATGTCAAAGGTGAATGGGGTTCTCGCTCTTTGGTGTGGGTTTGGTTTACGCGCGCTAACGGCCCGTTGGTATCTGGTAATTCGGTTGGATTTTGGGAAGCTCTACATACTCCTATAGCGTTTTTCAAAAGTCCGCCGAAATACCAGAGAACAAAGAGAAGAGTTTTATCCGCAGATAAGCAGGGATAAAAAAGGGATTAGAAAATCAAGACGTCTTCTTTTTAAATAATCTGCGTAAATCCCTGCTTATCTGCGGATAAAAAATTCTGGGTTGTATTTCGGTTTTCTTTTGGAAATCAGTATAATATCTCATCGACGCGGCGGTGACCGATCTTGCCGCGCTCATCCCTTTCGATGTGGGGCATGCATACGATCTTGCGCGGGATTTTCCACTCCGGCAGCAGGCCATTCTCCTGAATCCGCTGCCGAAGCTCCCGCCCCTCCATCGGGCATTCAACAAGGGCGACCAAGCGGTCACCAATGGAACTTTGCCGCACGCGCACAAACACCGCGCTCACGTCAGACAGCGATGCAATAGCTCTCTCGACCTCCAGCGGGTCCACGCGCCTTCCGCCAATTTTGGCCAACGCCGTCGCCCGGCCATGCAGGCACAGCTTGCCGCCGTCGTTCATCTCGCCACGGTCCCCAAGCAGGAATGCGGCCTGCCCGCCAAGACGGCGTCGGTTGCCGTGACGAATCACCGCCGGACCAGCCACAAGCAGGCGTCCGTCCCGCCCTTGTGCGGTAGCTACGCCAAGCATGAGGTTGCCCACGTCGCTGCCGTTCATGCTCGAAAGGCCGTCCACATCGTAGGCAATGCCGCCCGTCTCGCTGGAGCCTAGGAAATTGTGTATCAGCACCCCGTAGCGAGCGTGAAAGCCCTGCGCTACCTGTGGTGGAAGGGCTGAACCTGCGCTGATGGCAAGGCGCAGATTGCCAAGTGCGCGCTCTTCCAGCTCGGTCTGCGCAAGGGCGCGGAAAAAGTTCGGCACGGCTGGGCAGACAGTGACGTCGTTCTCCGCCATGTCTCGCGCGGCCAGCCGGGGGAGCGGGCCGCTTGAGCACACAATCGCGCTTCCCTGCATGATCAGCGGCATTACGAGGTTGCCCAGCCCGTAGGAGTGCCCCAGCGGAATCAGCGCGTAGTTCACATCATACGGGCCGATTCCCATGCTTTCGATTATGGCGTGGCCGTCCGCAAGCATTTCCTCCGCGCCGAAGAGCAGGGCTTTGGGCCTGCCGGTGCTGCCGGAACTGATTTTCCCGATGCACAGGGGCTTGCGAAGTATGCAGGCCCTGCCTTCGCATTTATTCAGGCCGCCATTTGTGCAGATCCACGCCGCGCCAATATCCGCGGCCATGCGCTCAAGCACGGCGTCAGGTGTGGCGTAGTCCGCCGCCGCGACGCAGATTTCCAGCTTCTGCGCGGCAAGAAACGCCGCCATCCATTCCGCTCCGTTGGGCATCCGAAGCAATAGAATCCGCCCCTTGCGCAGTTCCCGGTCCCGCCAGTGTTCCGCCGTGGCAATAGCCATGCGATGCAGTTCGCCAACGCTGGTCCATCCGCTGCTAGGCTCATGCACGATGCGCCGTTCAGGCTCAGCGTCAGCCAACTTCAGCCATGTGTCCCAGATCAGGCTCATTGTTTGGTGGGCTGAGTAAGGATCATGAAACTGGCCTTGCAGAGCGTGTCCCCGTCTGCGTTTTCGACGCTGGCTGAAAACTGACTACGCCCCGTTCCGCTGCCCGTTGAAACGGGGATGCAGACGGCACGCAGGCCAGAGCCAAGGTCGAGGTAACGGCGGCTCATCTCAAAGTTGCGGCATTGCACAAGCATCCCGCGAGCCTCTTCGTCGGGATGTGTGCCGACCATCCACGCTGCGGCGCATTGGGCCATTGCTTCCAGTGCGAGCGGCGCGGGCATCTGTCCGTCGTGGGCGAGTGACGGGTGCAGCGATGCGGCGATGGAGCAGGCGGCTCTTGCAGGGGAAATCTCCAGCACCTTGTCCAGCAGCAATGCAGGGGCCTTGTGCGGCAGTCTATCGAGCAGGTTCATCGTTCTTGTGCAGTTCACACTGAAGCATGGTGAACACGATCATAAGCAGCACGCTAAGGCCGAGGCCGCGCACGGCAGGTATGGCGCTTGTGGTCAGCGCGGCAAAAGCGCAGAGCGTGGACAGCGCGGAGAAACGGACCGAGGCTTTGCCGGAGCCGCCTTCAATTGTGAACAAGGCGTAGTCCAGCGTAAGGCCGAAGCCAAGCAGCAGGCCGACGACATGGAAGAGGTTCACGGGCATGCCAAACGCACCCAAAAGCCCCAGCGTGGCACCGGTGGAGAGCAAGGGGATGAGCAGCGTGCGTGTGCCGCGCCTCAATCCGTTGACAAGCAGGATGAGCATGGCGGATACGGCGAATCCGATTGCTGCCAGTCTTGCAGTATCCGCCCGATACAGGCTGAAGGCGCGGCGAAGCTGCGCGCGTGTGTCAAGAACATGCAGTCCGCGCGGTAGTTCGTCCGTGCCGCGAAACTCTGCCGGAATGGCGCTTACGATCCACGCCCCGGCCTCGCTCTTTCCCATCATCCAGCCAAGCCCTGCAGGCAGGGCCTGACGCAGATTGTCCAGTGCGCCTTCGAGCTGGGCTTGGGCAAGGTCAGGGGCGAGAGGCTGGGAGAACAACGGCTCGAACATGCTGCTGTCGAAGCCACGGGCTTCGAGTTCGGCGCTGAAGTCGGCTTGAAACTGTGCCCCGTGCTCCTGCTGCCAATTTGCGGCACTGCCGATCATTTCCGGGGTGGACAGCACTGCGGCGAGTCCTTCCGCGTGTTCTCCTGCTTTGCTGATTGCTGCGCCAAGGCTTTCTCCGCTTGCCGCGAAGTAGTTTCCCGCCTCGATTCCTCTGGCAGCCTTGCGCACTGTGACGTCCTCTTCCATCAGGTCGGGCATGGGGATTTGCAGCGCGTCGATCGCGTCTCCCCAGCAAAGGCGGAACGCTCCGATCGAGCATAGGGCAAGGATCAGCGATACGCCAATCAGAGCGCGACGGGATGTGGGGAACTTTAGCGCGCATATGCGTTCGGCTGTGCGCTCCGGGTCCGCTGTTGGGGGAAAGGCTTCGAGGGCTGGCAGAGTCAGCATGCAGCAGATCAGCAGCCCGGCCCCCACGAGCAGGCCGATCTGCCTAATGAGCGGAAGATCTGAAAATAGCAGGAACATGAACACGAGCACCGTGCTCAGGCAGCCGAGAATGAGCGGGCGGGCCACGCGGCGGAAAGCAGGCACGAAGCCCGGTTCATCGCGGCGGCGGTGCAGCATGATGTGAACGGGGTAGTCCAGCGCGATGCCGCCCAGAATGCCGCCGATGCCCAGTGATAGCGCATAGATGGACGGGAAAAAACCAAGCAGCACACAGACAGCACCCAAGGCGGCCATCAGAACGGGCAGGGCCAGCGCGGCGATGCTCAAGACGGAGCGCAGGAGCGTCAGCGAGAGCACTAGAAGAAGGACGACCATCAGCAGGTTCAGGCGCAACACGTCGGCACGGATTAGGCGTTCGCTCCGCTGGGCAAAAAACACCGCGCCCGAGGCGTGTAATTCGCAGCCTTGGGCGGCAAGTTGTGCCTTCAGTGTATCAACGGCGGCGATCACGGCCTTCTGCGTGTCGGAATCGGTGGCGGGGCCGCTTGCCTCGGCCAGTATTACCGCGCTGTCAGCACCCCTTGCGTTTTTGGCAATGTCCCCGGCTTTCAAAGCGCCCGGAAGCAGAAGGAGCGGGTCCTGTGGCAAGAGGTCGCTCATCGCCAGAGACTCCGGGCTTGCAAGGAACTCGTCCAGACTTTGCACGCTGCGCTTTGCCAGCCATTGCTCGAAATCCTCAGCCTTGCCCCCCCGTTCCCATTCGGCGCGCGCATTGCTCAGAAAGCGCGGGAAAAGCAGGCTCATGCGCTCGTTCTTCAGCACTGTGCCGACTTGCGCAAACGCGTACATATCCATGACGCAGGCGCGGCTGATGCCGGGGCTATGTTCGAGTGTTGCAAGTGCGCTTTCCGCCTTGTCGGCGGCTTGCGGACTGTCGATTCGGATGGCGATCACGCGGCTTTGCGCGTCGATGATACCCTGTATGATAGCGGCGTCGTTGCCGTCGTAAGCGTCCTCAAGCAGGCTGAAAACGTCTGTACGAATTTTCTCCCGTGCGCCAAGGATGCTTAGAAGGCCGAGCATCAGTATCAGCAAGAGGCCCAGCGCGATGCGGTATCTCGTGCGCTGTTTCATTGCGTGGCCTCATCCTTCCCTTCGACTATGCTGTTCAACGCGGATAGTTCTTCATCGTTCATCGGGCGGGTTTCGCTCATGGTGATGTCGATGCGCACCGAGGCTCCGCGGGTGATGTGCATGGCAAGAAGTCGGCTCCCGCTGCCTTCCATCACGATTGTCATGGTGCGGGTCTGAACTGACGCCGCCTTGCCGGGGCGGTTCTGCGAGTCCGTTTTCTCTATGCCGATGGCCCATGTTTCGCACTTGCTCTCGAAATACAGGCCGAAGTCCTCACCAAGTGCGGCCAAGTTCAGATTATACAGGCTGAACAGGTTTTCATACTGCGCAGGAACGGGGCGGCGGATTAGCATTCCGTTTGCGGATACTTCGTAAAGGCCGCCAGCGTCCATCAGGACACGTTTCTGTTCCGGCACGGTGTAGGACAGCAGAAGGGCGCGGCCCGGCATGAAGCAGGATTGCCCCTGAAGCGTGATCGCGTCTTTGCGGAAGGGGAATTTGCGACTTTCGTCAAAACTGGCAATCAGGGGTGGTTCGCGCAGCATGGCATCGCGTATTGCCACAAGTGCGGCAGGTTCGTTCGCGGCGTCGATCCTGTTTTCCGCGTCAAAAATATCCGCGACAAGGGTATTCGCGGCCATTATGGCGGCAAATACCGCAAGCATAGCAGTTCGGACAAGCGTCATCGGGCGGGCGCGCTGGCAGTTTGCATGGCCTTCATTCGACGGCGGGCTGCGAGCAGCGCAGGAATGTGGAATGGCAGCTCGATCAGTAAGCGCGTATGCATGAAGGTCAGCAGCACATTGTCGCGCAGGTATTTAAAGTGGGAGACGCCGCCCTGT
>JBAZHO010000063.1:0-8614 GCA_041652375.1 Opitutales bacterium
TGCTGAAGCGGTGCCGCTGGTCGGTGTAAATGTTCAGGACGCCAAGCACGTCGTCCTCGAAGAGCAGCGGCGAGGCCAGCATGGACACGATGCCCTCGCTCTGGACGACTTCGACGAAATGGTGTTCCTCGCTGCGGGGCAGGTCCGCCACTTCGACCTGCTTTCTGCGGCGTATGGCGGTTCCGATGGCGCTTTCCTCAAGGCGGAGCGTCTCGCTGTACGTCGTTATGGAGCGGCTTCCGGCTATGGCTTCGAGGGTGAGCTTGTGCGCGTTGCCGTCGTAAAGGAACAGGGCGGCCAGCCTGCAGCGCCCTAGGCCGAGGGCTTCGTTGGTTATCTGCGAGAGCAGGCTGGCCATGTCGAGCTTGCCCACAAGCTCGCGCGCCGTGCTGACCAGAGACTGAAGCTGCCGCGCCTTGCTCTGAAGCTGCTCCATGTGCCAGATAAGGCCGATCACGCGCGTGGCTTCATCGCTCATGCGGGTCAGGGCGGCGAGGTCGTCCTCGTCGAAGGCTTCGCACACGTCGCTGTCCAGATTGATCACGCCTATCACCGCGCCGCGTTCGATCATGGGCGCGGCCATCTCGCTGCGCACGCGCTCGGATACGGGCACGTAGTGGATGTCCTTGCTCACGTCGGGCACTAGCATCGCGCGTCCGTGCAGGGCCACCCATCCGGTCACGCCTTCGCCGAGGCTTAGCTGGAGTTGCTTGGAGCGTTCGGGCAGGCCGCGCAGCACCTCCATCTCCAGCATGCGCGAGTCCGGGTTGATCAGGTTGATGCTGCCGCTTGTGGCTGGCAGCACGCCGAGTATCACGTCCAGTATCGCGTTGAGCGCCAGCTTCGGGTTGTCCACGGAGCCGGGCAGCCTGCTTATGTTGAATAGCGCCTCGACAATGGTATAATCAAGCCGACTGGACTTCATTGGTATTCACGATGGAACATGGATGCGTCCGTGGCAATCCGCCCAGTCCTTCAGGGCGCGGTTTTTCGCAGTCCGTCCTCGTTCAGGGCCTTTTCGCTGACGATTCCGGTTAGGTCTTCGCGCAGTTCCAGCAGGTCGGTCGCGTCCGCGGAGACGTTGTCGATCTGCTCGATGTAGAAGGTGTCCATTGCCACGCCGCGCTCTGTGGAGATTCGCGCGAAGCTGATGTCAAAGCCGTGTCCGAAGATCGCCTTGGCCACCTTGTAGAGCAGGCCGATGCGGTCCTCGCAGCGGATTTCGATGATCGTGTGGCGCAGCGACAGTTCGTGGTACACGCCCACGCTGGGCGCGACGGGCGTGCGGATGCGGTCCGCGCTCGGGCGTAGCCACGCGCTGCTGTTCATCTTCTGCTCCTGTTCCAGTATGGCGGGCAGCAGGTCTTCGTTGCGCAGGAGGGCTTTCTTGAGGTGGCGTTCCACGACGGCCTGCGCCTTCTGGTTCTGCACCACGCCGCCGGACGCGTCGCAAACGTAGAAGGTGTCCAGCGTGATGTGATCCGCGCGGGTGATGGCCTTGCTGCTTATGATCGAGAGGCCCGCCACGCTGAGGGCGCCGGCCAGCTTGTAGAACAGACCGGCGCGGTCCCATGTGACGATGTTTACCACTGTCAGGGACAGGTTCAGGTCGTTCTGCCAGTGCACCACGGGCACAAGGGCGTTGATGGATTCCGCCTCGGAGATGTGGTGCAGAAGCTCGTTGACCATCTTCAGGTGCAGCGCCACCTCGTCGGCGTTGCTGTATGCGAAATATCGGTCTGGAAGCAGGTTGTAGTGCGCTTCCAGTTCTTCGTCGGAGATTTCGGGCAGCTTTGCCCGTATGACTTCTTTCGGTATCATTTCTTCTGGCGCGTGATGTATGCTCCGCCCCGCAAGCACGGCCTGCGTGGCCCTGAACAACTGCTTGTGGAGCATGTTCTTGTAACTGTTCCACAAGTCTTCCGATGTCCCACGGGCGTCGCAGTAGGTCAGAACGTACAGGTAGCGTAGTGTTTCTTCGTCGGTGATGACCTTGGCAAACGTTTCCGCCGTTTGCGGGTCCTCGACATCGAAACGTTGCCAGAAACGTGCCATGTCGAGGTGATGCTCGATAATGGCAATAATTTTGTCGCCAAGATCGGCGTTGTAGTGCAGGCGCGCCAGCACGTCCTTCGCTATCTCGGCCCCGCGCAGCGCGTGTCCTTTTATGCCCACGCCTTTGCCAATATCGTGCAGCAGCAGGGCCAGATACGGCAGGGTGGGGCAGGCGCTCTGGCGCAGCTCCCGCAGATACGGGGCGCTGACGCGATCCTCCGGCCCGCTGGCGAAAATGTAGTCCAGTTCCCGGATGGTGTTCAGGGTGTGGTAGTCCGCCGTGAAGCGGTGGTAGAACTCGTGCTGGACAAGGCAGTGCAGGTTTTTCCACTCCGGCATGAAGCGGTGCAGTATGCCGCAACTGTTCATCAGGTTCAGCGTCGGGAACACGTTGCCGGGCTGCTCCATAATGGCGAGGAAGGCCCGGTTCGCGGCGGGGGAATTTATCACGTTCTTGTCTATGAGGCCCGCGCAGTTGCGTATCGTGCGCTGCAGTTCGAGGTCTATCTGCGCGCCGGTCTGCTGGGCCTGCCGGAATACGCGTATCAGCCGTTCGGGGTCCTCCTGAAACACCGTTTCGGTCACGGGGCGCAGCGTCCCGGCGCGCACCACGAAGCCGTCCGTGGAGCGCACGTTGCGGCGCGCCTCGATCGCCTCGGTGAAGCTGACTTTCGTGCGGCTGTGCTGGAGCATCCGGTGCTCCAGATAGCTCGATATGCGCTGGATGCACTCGGTGTTGCGGTAGTAGTCCCGCATGAAGATTTCCACGCGCCGGACGCTGTCGCGGTAGCGGTAGCCGATGTACCAGGCCACCTGCACCTGTTTGTCCAGATCGAGCAGGTCCGTGGCGCGGGTCACTTGAAAGTGCAGCTCGTTGCGCACGCGCAGCAGGAAGTCGTACGCGCTTGCGAAGTCCTGCTGTTCGGTTTTGTTCAGGTATCCGAGGTCGCTGAGGTCGTTCACCGAGTCTATGCCCAGTTTCAGCCGCGCCATCCATATGGCGTTGTGGTAATCGCGCATGCCGCCCACGCCGTTCTTGATGTCTGGTTCCTGAAGAAAGACGGTGTTTCCGAAGCGGTCGTGGCGTTTGCGTTCGTCCTCGGCCCGCTGCTCCAGATAGGCCAGCACGTTGCCCTTGCGCACGAAGCGCGCGTAAGAACCCTGAAAGTGTTCCCAAAGTTTGACGGAGCCGATTATCAGCCGCGCTTCCAGCAGGGCGTTTTTGGTCTCCACGTTCTGGCGCGCCTCGTCGATGGCCTGATTGATGTTGCGCGAGGAGTGCCCGACCTTGAAGCCGATGTCCCAGAGCGGATACAGGACGTGATCGGTCATCACCTGATGCAGCTTTTCGAGCCGCCCCGTCGCTATCCTGACAGGGTAGAAAAACATTATGTCCACGTCGCTGAACGGGCACATTTCCTCCCGTCCGTAGCCGCCCAACGCCAGCAGCGCGAAGTCCTGCGGTTCCGCCTCGATCCCGCCCAGCGTCAGGGCGCGGCGGATCAGGTTCTCCATCAGGATGTCCACGACCATCGAGCGCGAACGCGCCACCTTCAGCCCGCTTTGGCCCTGCCGGTGGTAGCGTTCCAGCATCTGGTGTTCCTGATGCATGTAAGTCTTGTAGTCCGCCACCGTGGATTTCGGGTCGGCTAGGAACATGCGTTCCGCGTGCATGCGGATGCGTCTGTGCAGGGGGTCTTCTAACGCTGGAGGAATCATGGGCATTGCGGGCTGTGTCACGTCAGCAGAGCTTCGGCTATGTTTGCGCCATCTTCCAGAATAATCTGAAGATCAGCGTTGTAGCGAATTTATGCGAATATGAAATTTATTACATATAACGGAGTGGTTTCCCTGATGTGTACAGGGGTTCTTACCTGTCCTTTTTCCCTTGTAAGACCGCAAGCCTTATGCGTATCCTAAATCCATGACAAACAACCGCGTCCAGATGTGCGCGCGCTGTGGGTCGCCAACGTTTTTGCGCGCTTGAAGCCGACATGCTTTCCTCGAAAAACAAGGGCCTTTTCGTTGAGAAGAGCCGCTTCCGGGTGATGGTTGCTGTCACATCCTCTGCGCAGGCCCCTTTGCTGGTGGAGCGTATCGCGGACATGTCTCCCGAAGCGGGGAAGGAGCAGGTGCGCGATTTCATTCTCGCGCTTGCTCAGGGCGGCAAGAACCTTCGTTTCGCCCCCTGTCGCGCCTGCGTGTATCCCAGCGCCCGCTTCTTCAACAGGCACAGCGCGGATATTCCCATCAAGCTGAAAGAGCCGGGGCATTTCGAGGACCTGCTGCGCAACCAGATGGGCGTGGATCTGACCATTTACAACGTGGCCGTGCTCGGCGCTTCCGACGGCCTGCCTTTCGACCCGGCGCGCAACCTGTCCGCCCAGAGGGAACTGATTCTGGCCGGGGCCCCGCTTGAGCAACTCCGCGCGGAGCAGGAGGAGCTTCTTTCCATGGGAATCTTTCCCGAACGCATGGAACTGGGTTCCCTTTCGTCGGCAGCCTCCCTGATGAACTACATGCGCTTTGCGGGCATCAAGCGCCCCGTCCTGTATCTTGAGATAGGAATGACCGGTTCGTTCCTCTTCATCGTCACGCCGGAGCGCATGGACCTTTGCCGCAGCATTCCCCACGGGCTGGACAGCATGTTGCCCGCGCTGGGGACGGAGCTTGGGGTGAAGGACGAGCAGTCCGCCCGCAACCTGCTGTTTTCAAACACTTTCGACTTCACCGAGATGGGACCGGCCCTGCTTGGCAAATTGCTCCGCGAGATGCGCGCGTCCACCGGCTTCTACGAGGTGCAGACCGGGCAGAGCATCGGTCACGTAGTGGTGAACCTCATCCCGCCGAATCTGGACTGGATACGCCTTTGCATATCGCGTTCGCTGGGCATGGACCTGCTCAAGTTCGACTTCAGGGCATGGCTGGCGTCAAACGGTGTGCAGGTGTCGGACTCCGTGGACATGACGGCCCTTTCGCAAAGCTGGATAGGCGCTCTGGGCCTGCTGTCGGACTACGAACTGCCACCGGCTGCATAGCCGCGTTCACAAATGGCAATGGGAAAACGCAAGACAACGACGCACAAGCCTTGGAGGCCGGACTTCAGGGACGTTCCGGCATTGCCGGACCTGAAGCTCGTGCGCACGTTCTTCCTGTTCAATCTTGTCGCAGGCATGGTCTGCCTGATTCTGGCAGGGCTCTTCGTGTATCAGGAATACGAAATCTCCGTGCGTTCGGACTCTCTTGCCGAGATACAGGTCGGGATAGACCGCGATTTGGCGGTGGACCGCAAGAACGTGGCGGACAGCGCCCGCTTCATGCGCGGGATGAACAAGTATATGGAGGTTTCCTCCTTTCTGGACTCGCCTTTCAACGAGGGCGAACTGGTGGTGGAACTGGCGCGCGCGCAGATTCCGCAGGGCATGTACAACTCGCTCGAATACGTGCGCAGCAAGGCCTCCGGCGATGCTTCGGGGGCGCGTTTCGAGGTGAACCTGAGGGGTTCCATGTCGGCCTCGGCATGGCGCAGCGCGCCGCAGTTCATAGACGGCTTCGTCTCGTCGCTCGGTGCGTTGCAGATGCTTCGGGAGCAGGGCGCTTCGGTCGAACTGCTCACTTCGGCCCGCGACTCGGAGCTTGGTTTCTTCAACTACGTGATACGCATCTCGCTTGTGAGGCCCGCAGGGGAGGGCGCGAAATGAATTCGGCGCGCGTCATACGCATGCTGCGGCAGTATCCGCTGGTGGTGGCCTCGGTGCTGGTCAGCGCGCTTCTCGTGGTCGCGCTTGTCTTGCGCAACGACAGCCTTGCGGCGCTGGACGCGCAGATGCAGCAGGCGCAGGACCGGCGGGAAAGCATCAACCGCAACAGTCGCTATTCCATCACGCTGGCCGACGACCTTGCCCGGCTGGACGAGTATCAGCGGCGCATCGACACGGCGCTCGTGGAGCCTCAGAACAAGGCTTCCAATCTGGCGTATTTCTACGAGCTTGGCTCGCTGTGCAACGTGGCCGTCAAGAGGGTCGAACAGAAAGAGCCTCCGCAGCCGGTCGGCGACAAGAAGAACTTCAAGCCGGAGTTCAAGTCCTTTGCCCCCATCATTTTCGATATCGGCGTGGATGGCTCGTTCGCGGACATCGTGCGCTTTCTGGGCAAGCTCAAGCAGGATCGTTTCCTTGTCCGCATCGACAAGCTGAACATCAAGCAGGGCGATATCCTTGCCGGACGTGTGGAATCCGCCGATATTGTCATAACCGCGCTATGCGCCTTGCCCGCCAAGGAAAAATGAAACCGCGAACCTTTAGGCTGACCGTAATTGCCGCCGCAGTCGCCCTGCTGCCTTCCCTTTGCGGGGCGCAGGTGGTGGCCGACAAGGCGAGGCAGAGTCGGCTGGAGAGTCTGGCCCGCGTTCTGGACGCACCGGCCAAGGATTACGAGGCCATGCTCAAGGACTGCCGCGACCCCTTTTACCCCAGCGACGCGGGTTTGTACAAGCCAGCCGACAAGCTGAAGGGGCTTAACGCCGCCCCAGCCGCCGTGGACTACGGCAAGGTGCTGGCCGTGGCGGCTTCGTCGCTCAGGGCCACCGGCATCATGAGCCGTGCGGGTCGGCAGATGCTCGTCGGAGCCGACGGGGAGATCACCGGCGTGGGCACGTATCTGGACGTCCCGATGGATTCCGTCGTCTATCGGGTGCTGATTCAGGCCGCCGACCAGAACGCCTATACACTTTCGATCGAGTCAGAAAGCCTCGTCACGCCTTACGCCGACAGGCCCTCATCAGCCGCGCCTAGCCCGGCGCTGAAATGACCGGGCCGTTCCAAGTCCCCCGGAAGACGCCATGAACATCCAAAGCATCAGCAGATACACGCATATGAAAACAATCATTCTCCTCGTTGCATCACTGTGTCTGGTTCTCCCGGCGTCTTTCGCCCAGAATGCAGCAGTCGCCCCCGCAACGGCGGAGGGGATCGCCCAGACGTCCGCAGACTCCGACCTGATCGACGTCAACTTTCCCAACGACGAGGTGCGCAACATTATCCGCAGCGTTGCGGACATGAACGACCTGAACGTCGTCATCCCGGACACCCTCGTGGGCAGCGTGTCGATCAAGTTGCGCCAAGTCACGTGGCGGCAGGTCTTCTCCGTCGCGCTGGAGCCGCTCGGCTACACCTACGTTGAGGAAGGCAACATCATCAAGATACGCAGCCTGAAGGACCTGATGATGGAGCCGATGCACACGCAGGTCTATATCGTCAACTTCGCCAAGGCGACGGAGTTGAGGCCCGCCGTCGCGCCGCTGGTGGACGAGGTGCTGGGCGGGCGCGTGCAGGTGGACGCGCGCACCAACGCCCTTATCGTCACGGAGCGTTCGACCCAACTGCTCCAGATAGAGGATATTATCAAGCGCCTGGACCGCCCCACCGATCAGGTGATGATCGAGTCCAAGTTCATCGAGGTTACGGACACGCAGATGAGCGATCTGGGTCTGGACTGGTCGAGCCTGAAGGGCTACGCGGCTCAGGCGCAGTTCGACCGCACCGTAGTGCGCGAGCACGACAACAACATCGACGATGCGCGTCCCAACCTTTACTCCAACCTTGAAAAGGTGGATACGGCGGTGCTCAGTCTCGACGCCTTCAGCATGGTCCTCAACGCCCTTCAGACAGACAACAAGGTGGAGCTTATGTCCAACCCCACTGTCGTGACCATGAACAACACCCCGGCGACCATTCACATCGGAAACGAGTACCCGATCCCCAACTATCGCTACAACGAACAGACGGGAACCTTTGAAATCAGCGGCTTTGAATACAAGCCCATCGGCATCAGCCTCGACGTGATCCCCCAAGTCAACAACACCGGGCTGATTAACCTCCAGATCAAGCCGGAGATTTCCAGCATGAACGGCACGGTGTCCTTCGGCGGCGCTTCCGGCGCGGAGATCCCGATCATCACCCAGCGCCGCACAAGCAGCACCGTGACGATCAAGAGCGGCTACACCCTCGCCATCGGCGGCCTGATACAGAGCACCCAGAGCAAAGACGGCACAAAAGTGCCCCTGCTTGGCGACATCCCGTTTCTGGGCCGCCTATTCCGCAGCGATTCCGACACGACGGACCGCCGCAATCTGGTCATTTTCATCACGGCCAAGATTCTCGACCCGGAGGGCAGCACATACAAAGACGTGATCCCGCAGCAGCATCTGATCGATATGGGCGTCGGCGAAAGCGACATCCCCGGGTTCCAGCCCGACGCCGAGCAGGCCGCCTTGTACGAGCGCCTTCAGAAGGCCAAGGACGACGCGGACAAGGCGGACCAAGACGCGAGGGCGCGCATACAGCTTGAGAAAATGCAGCGCGACGCCGCGCAACGCGGCAACAAGTAGGGCAGGCCCCGGAGGGCAGAGCCGCACTTGAGTCATATAGCGGTTCACAGCCGTCCAACTAAAAGCCATTGAACTCCAACTGGTTACGAAACAGGCCTTCTTGATTTATACGGACCGAATCTGTAAGTAGTTCACTGACAGCGACTTTCTGAAATACGTTTACGCTCAGAA